>NZ_JBBMFL010000007.1:0-188941 GCF_040095975.1 Alistipes intestinihominis | reverse complement strand
CTGCCCTTACGCCCGTGCATGCCACCTGCACCGAAATGCAGGGGCAAAACACAGGTTTCAGACAAATTTTACACCACTCCAAAATAAATGTTATATCGCTATAACAAGTCGCGAGTTTACCGGAACGGTATAAAGGTTTGTCTTAACCTTTATTAAATTATTTCCGATACAAATATAGCATAATTTTTTCAATTTTAAGTTATGCGACCCGCCGGAAATTAAAAAACGGACGTAGACTTTGTGATATATTCCGTAAGGCTCTGGAAAACCGTGAAGATATAGAGCACAAGAGCCCACGCCCATAGACATGGTACGATACCACAATCCGAGGCGTGGGAAACACGACCCGTCGGGCATCCTTGTGCTTCGTTCTTCAAAAAAGGTTCCAGACTTTTACGGAAACGAAGTACATACGTCCGCCTATCGGCGGACCGCAATTCAAAACTAATACAAAAAATCCGAATCCACAACTATTTGCGGACATTTTTTGCGCCGGATAGGCCATACAGCCCGAATGGCCTATATTCCCGTTTTAACGGAATATGTCACCAGACATATCCCCCCCCCGAAAAAAAGGCTGTCTGACAAATCGCAGACAGCCTCTTTTCGTTTCCGGCACCGTTCTATTTCGCCAGGTCGCGCACGAAGGCCAGCGCCTTGTCGTAGTCGGGTTCGTGGGTGATCTCGGGCACGTACTCCACGTAACGCACCACGTCGTCCCGGTCCACGACCACCACGCCGCGGGCCAGCAGGCGCAATTCGTCGATCACGAAGCCGTATTTCATGCCGAAATCCAACTCCTTGTAATCCGAGAAGACGTGCACGCGGTCGATCCCCTCGGCGGCGCAGAAACGCTTCTGCGCGAAGGGAAGGTCCACCGACAACGCCAGGACGACCACGTCGTCGCCCAGCTTCGAAGCCTCGCGGTTGAACCGGATGTTCTGCAACGAGCAGACCGGAGTGTCCACCGACGGGAAAACGCTGAAAATGCGAACCTTGCCGCGAAAATCCTCCGACGGGACGGGTTTCAGCGCAGCGTCGATGACCGTAAATGAGGGGGCTTTTTCGCCCGCCTTGCAGCGATTGCCGACAAGCGTCACGGGCTTGCCGCCGAAAGTTACTTTGTGATCCATAATTCGTCTGTTTTTGAATGAATTCTACAATTCCGATGCCGCCCAGCTATTCGGCCGCCTTGATCCGCGCGACGGCCTCAGCCACCCCGCGGTAAAGCTCCGGCAGGTCGATGCCCCCGATGCGGCGGTTTTCGACGACGATACGTCCGCCGACCACGACCGTCTCGACATCCGACGCCTTGCCGCAGTAGACCACATTCGACACGACATCGTGAACGGGCTGCAAATGGGGTTTCTGCATATCCACGACGATCACGTCGGCCAGCGCGCCCGTGCGGATCACGCCCAGCTCGCCGTCGGCATACCCCATCGCCCGGGCGCCGTTGGCCGTCGCCAGCCGCAGGGCCTCGTAGGCCGGGAGCGCCACGGGATCGCCCGTCGCGGATTTTTGCAGGAAAGCCGCCGTGCGCAGCTCCTCGAACATGTCGAGGTCGTTGTTCGAGCAGGTTCCGTCGGTGCCGACCGTCACCAGCGCCCCGGCGGCCCGCAGCCGCTCGACGGGAGCCACGCCGCTCGAAATCTTCATGTTGCTCTGCGGGTTGTGCGACACGGTGACGCCCCGCGCAGCGAGGGTCCCGATGTCGCTGTCGGTCACGTGGATGCAATGGGCGCCGATCGTCTTCGGACCCAACAACCCCAGCGCGTCGAGGTGTTCGACGGAGGTGCATCCGTATTTCTCGCGCACGATGCGCACCTCGTCCTGCGTCTCCGAAATGTGGGTCATCAGGTGCAGGCCGTACCGGTCGGCCAGCTCCTTGCCGCGCAGGAGGTTTTCGGGCGACACGGTGTAAGGCGAATGGGGCGCCACGGCGATCCGCACCCGGCCGGAACCGGCGGCGGCCAGCCGCACGGCCTCCCCGACCCGGGGCAGCACCTCATCGGCATTCGTATCGAAGTAGTTGCAGCCCAGCAGGGCCCGGATGCCCAGCCGTTCGGCCACCTCCACGCAACGATCCTCGAAATAGTACATATCGACGAACGATGTCACGCCGCCCAACAGCATCTCGACGATGCCGAGCGTCATGCCCAGCTTCACGTCGTCAGGGGTCTGGTGCGCCTCGAAAGGCCAGATATAGTCGTGGAGCCACGCCATCAGCGAGATGTCGTCGGCATAGCTGCGCTGGAGGGTCATGGCCGCGTGGCAATGGGTGTTCACCAGCCCCGGCATCACGAGTTTGCCCCGGCAGTCGATCTCCCGGAGTCCGGGATGCGCCGCGCGGAACGCCGCAGCATCCGCCTCCGAAGCCGTCGCCAGCGCGATGCGGTCGCCGTCGGTGCCCACCCAGCCCGTAAAGGTCCGGGGTTCGCCGCCGGAGGCCGTCATCGGCAGCACCGTCGCGTTTGAAAAGAGTATCGGCATCTAATTCTTAATTTTTAATTTTTCACTCTTAATTTTCACTTTCCCGCGCTCGGGCTTGTCGATGGAGTTGCCCTGCACGGTGATCACGTCGCGGCCGTCCACCGAGTTGGAGTAGACCTGGATCACCTTGTTGAAGGCTCCCGGCTCGCTCTTGTGGGGTTCGTACACAATGCGGATCACCCCCGAGTCGGCGGGCGCCACGGGGCGCTTCGAGAACGAGGCGCTGAGGCACGAACACGAGGTGATGACGCGCACGATGACCAGCGGCGCCGTGCCGTCGTTGACGAACTTGAATTCGTGCACCAGATCGCCGCCCTTGCGCGGCACGTCGCCGAAATCGTGGGTCGGGTCGTCCATCTTCAGGTGCGCCCCCTTAGCAGGTCTTTCGGCATACGCCGCCCCGAAAAGCAGGCAGGCGAGGATTGTCAGCAGTAGTATTTTCATCGTTCAAATTTATTTAATCCAATATCATACCAAATGCCCTAAATCCCGGCTCTTAGCCGGGCGGGCGAAAAGCCGGATGGAAAGCGTTCCAACAGACCGTCGCCCTCTAAATCCCGGCTCTTAGCCGGGCAGGCGGAAAGCCGGATGGAAAGCGTTCCGACGAACCGTCGCCCTCTAAATCCCGGCTCTTAGCCGGGCGGGCGGAGAAGCGGACAAAAAGCGGGCACCGTCCCGATCGCTCTTAAAACAGGCTTCCTAAGCCTGCATGCGGAAGATATAGGTTATCGTGCCGCCCTGCACCGCCGCGCGGCTCTCGGTGAAACGCGCCTTGCGGGCCGCGGCTTTGGCCGCCTCGATCAACTCGGCGGCGTCCGTAGTGGAGCCTTTCGGCTCGTAGGAGGCGCCCGTCACGCGCCCTTTGGCATCGACCGTCACGCGGATGACGACCTTGCCGCTCTTCGAACCCGGATACGACGGCCTGGGGAGGTCGCCCACCAGTCCGCGTCCTTTCAAGCCCTGGTCCAGCTGGTCCAGCCCGTCGGGATTGAGCCCCGGCCCGGTGCCGCTGGCCTTGTCCTCGCCCTGCTGAGCGCGGGGATTGCCCGCATTGTCGGGTTCGTCGGCCCCGCCCTTGTTCATCTTGAAGAGTGCCTTGGGGTTGGGGGTCTGGGTCACCTCGTCCTTGCCGGCGACCTGCGCCGTCTGCTCCACGGGAGCCGCAACGTCGTGCACGCGCGGCTCGGTGGCGATCTTCACGGGCGGCTTCGGCGGCTCGGGAACGGGCGGCTCGGTGAAATCGACGAGGATCGTGTCGCCGGGCTTCTCCACCGCCTGCGAAACGTCGAACGACACCAGCGCGAACGAACCGGCCAGCAGCACACAGTAGACCGCCGCCGCGACCGCCGCCCATCGGCGAGGATTCTTATTATCGGGATCGTAATAATACATTGGCTTCCCAATTAAAAATTAAGAATGAAAAACTAAAAATTGTCTGTACGGCAAATCCGGCCACACATCCACAATATCTCTCTTTCAATTCTCAATTTTTCATTTTTAATCGAACTTATTTCGGCGATGTCGCCAAAATAAGTTTGTAATTGTTGTCTTTGGCGATGTTCATGACCTTGACCACCTCATCGACGGCCACCGTCTTGTCGCAGTGGAGCGACACCGTGGCGTCCTTCTGGCCGTCGAGGCGCGCCTTCAACGCCCGCTCCACGCCCTCGATGCCCTGCACCTTCTGCAACTCGACGTAGTAGTTGTACGACGCGCCGCTCTGCTGGATCGAAACCGTGGTCATCGCCTTGTCCTTCAACTGGTTCGAGCTCTTCGGAAGCATCAGTTTCAGGGCGTTGGGGTTGATCAGCGTCGTGGCGATCAGCAGGAACAGCAGCAGCAGGAACATCAGGTCGGTCATCGACGAGGCCGAGAACGATTTATCGACTTTCGATCCGTGTTTGATTGCCATAATGCGCTATTTTTGAACGGGTTGATTCAGAATGTCCATGAATGCGATCGAGTTGGCCTCCATCTGGAACACCAGCTTCTCGATGCGCGCCACGAGGTAGTTGTAGCCGAAGTAGGCCGGGATGCCGACGATCAGACCCATCACCGTGGTCACCATCGCCACGTACATACCGCTCGACAACAGCCCCAGATCGACCGTGCCGCCCGCGGCGGACATGTCCATGAAGGTCTGCACCATGCCGAGCACCGTGCCGAGAAAACCGATCATCGGGGCGCCGCCGGCGATCGTGGCCAGGAACGGCAGGCCGTTTTCGAGTTTCGAGACTTCGAGGTTGGCGACGTTCTCGATGGCGGTCTGCACGTCGCTCATGGGGCGTCCGATGCGCTCGATGCCCTTTTCGATCATGCGGGCGATCGGCGTGTCGGTCTTCTTGCAGAGGTTCACGGCCGTCGAGATCTTGCCGTCGGAGATGTAGTCGCGGATGCGGTTCATAAAGTTCATGTCCAGCACCGAAGCCTTGCGGATGGCCATGAAGCGCTCCACGAAGATGAAGATCGTCACGCCGCCCAGCGCCAGCAGCGGCCACATCAGCCAGCCGCCTTTGGTAAACAGGGTCCACAAGCCCATGCGGGTCTCCTCACTAACGGCCACCGCCTCGGCGGCCTGCAAAAATGTCATCATAATGTTTTACAAATATTAAAGTTTACAAGTATTCTATTCCTCAATCTCGCTTTCGAGCGCTTTGGTATTTACGGCTCCCGGAGCAAGTCTTCGCTACCAGCCTTCCAAACGCGGCTTTTCAAGCCGCCCTCGGAGGGGGCTTGTCGCATCGCGACCGGATTTACAACCGGAATGCAAACGGCAAAGTCTCAATTTTTAATTTTTCATTCTTCATTTTTAATTATGAACAGCGTATCCGCCGGCTCCCGCTGCCGCTCTTTTTCCGCCTCTTCGGCCGCTTTTTCGGCCGCCCGGGCCGTACGCCGCGCCATGCGCCGGGCCTTGCGCTTCTTGTTGGTGAAGCGCTCCCGGATGCGGTTGCGCAGGTCCCTCAGGTTGTTGAAATCCTCCTTGAAGTAGACGCCGATGCCGGTCTCCTGCAAACCCTGGTTCTCGTCGAAACGGTCGATCGTCTGCGTGAAGGCTTTCAGCTTGAGCGTTCCGGCGCGGTCGATCAGGTAGGTGATGTAAGCCTCGCCCATGAAGTTGGACATCGAGTTGTTGTTCACCGTCGCCTGCTTGTTGTCGATCAGGTAGTTGCCCTCGACCTCGACGAACAGGCGGTTGTTGATGAGGCTCTTCGAGAGCCCGAAATCCACCTCGTCGCTCGTCAGTTCCGACTTGGGCCGGTAGCGGATCACCACGTTGTAGTCCGACGACGAGAGCCAGTTGCTCACCATGTTCGACACGAACTCCAGTCCCGTGGCCGCCGACACCGAACTGCCGATGTTGGCGTTGGCCTGCGACGAACTCTCGGACATGAAGCTGTTGAACAGCAGCAGGTAGAGGAACTGCGTATCGACCGTCTCGGGGGTCGAGAGGGCGTTGGCCACCAGCGTCTGGGTCTCGGGATCGGAGCCGGGCACCCGCACGTCGAAACCGATCGAGGGGTTCGACAGCCGGTCCCCGAGGTGGATGACGCACTCCACGGGCACCGAACGGTCGCCGCCGAGATTCTCGGAGGTGCCCTGCAACAAAGGCTGCAACGAGGCTTTGAGCTTGTAAACGGCGTCGATGTCCAGCAGGGCGTTCATCGGCGAACCGGTCCACTGGATCGACGAACCGCTCTCGATGGTGAAACGCTTGTTGATGATCTGCTGGAGCGAGAGCATGAAACTGCCCTCGGAGATGGTGTAGTCGCCGTAGATCTCGAAGATATTGGCCCGGGGGTTGATTTCGAGGTTCAGGGTCCCTTCTCCGCGCCCCTTCACCGTGTTGCCCTCAACATCGATTTCGACCTCGGCATCGGGGCGCACGTTGAGCGCCATAGTGATGTTCATCTGGCTGGCGGCGTCCGCACGCTGGCGGTGCTTGCGTTCGAAGAGGAGTTTCTTGCGCGCCACGTTGTCGAGCGTATCGGTCTTCTCGGGCTGCACGAAGCGCACGAAATCGGCGTTCGAGATGTTCGACTTGCTCGACAGCGGCAACACGAACGACGAATTGCCGTCGGTGGCGGCTGTGATGTCCATCCGGACGGCCCCCTTGTCGCCCGAGATGCGGGCCGACCCCGTGGCGTAGACCTTTCCGTAGAAAACGTCGTTGTCGTCGGGGCCGGTGTCGAGCACCAGCATCTGCTGCGGGGCCACCCGCACGTCGTAGGAGATGTTCGACAGGTGTTGCAGGCTCATGTCGAAGTCGAAGCGTCCGCGGTGGCCCTGGGGGTCGAACACCGCGACGTTCGAAGCCTTGAAGCGGTTGTTCTTCACCGACAGCACCGCTTCGGGCATCGAGTAGGCGACCTGCGTGAAATCGACCCGGGTTTTCAGCCCCGAGACACGGACCTCGCCGGCGAGTTCGGCGTCGCGGCGCTGTCCCTGCAAGACGAGTTCGGCCGAGGCGACGCCCTCGGTGGAGGAGATCACCCCCGTCAGAATCGGGTCGAGCAGCCCCATGTCGAGGCTATCGACATCCAGCCGGGCGTAGTAGCGCATCCGGTCCGGGGCGTAGAAGCCCCGCACGAGCGTGTCGCGCTTGACGCGGTTGACCACCGTCACGCCCGCCCGGTTGCGGGCGAAGTCCCAGCGCGACGCCAGACGCATCGGCGGCGCGGGAATGTCGTTGACCTCGACGCTGTCGAAAAGGATGTCGGCCGAGATCTCGCCGCCCCGCAGCACCGACTTCATCTTCGCCGAACCGTTCGTGCGGCCCTCGATGACGTAGCCCATGCGTTCGGCGACCTGCGTGAAGGGCGACAGGTCGAAATTGCGCAGCGAGAGGGTCACCGAATCCTCGCGGCTGCGCGAGGCTACGCCGTCGAGCAGCAGTTCCTGTTCGCGGTTCATCACGAAAAACCTGTCGATGACGATCCGCGCCGTGTCGATCAGTATCTTGCGGGCATAGATCTGCCACGTCTTGTTGCCGCGGGTGATGTGCGACGGGAGTATGCGCAGGTCCACCACACGCCCATTGGCGCCGTGCTCGTCGGCCACCGACGTACGGATTCCCACGAGACCCGAAACCCGGCGCGTCGTGTCGTCGAAGCCCGCCGAGAGCTGCACGCGGCCCTGACGGGCACCGCCCGTCAGCGAGAGGCGCGGCAGGTGCAGCACCCCGGCGTAGAGGTCCTCGGCCGAGGCGTAGACCGCCAGCGAGTCGCCGCGGTTCGAGGCGTTGACCGAGAGGCGCGTGGCCAGCATCCGCCGGCGCTCGATGTACTCCGACGAGGCTTTGAGCGACAGCTGGTCGCTGGCCGGATTGAACAGCAGCTGGAGCGACGATCCGTCGGCCACCTGCAAGCCCGCCGACACGGCGTCGGCCACGGGGTTGAAGTTGCGGATGTTGACCGAGAGCAGCGAAAAATCGTTCGCCACGGCGGCCTTGCGCTCCGAAGGCCCCGTTTCGGGCGGGGCCTCGCTCAGCATCGGAAGGTATTTCCACGCGCTCCGCCGCAGGTATTCGAACACCGTACGGTAGCTGGTCTTGGAGCGGAACGTGGCGTCGGCGAAATCCGAGCGCAGCTCCACGAACTTGCTCTGCGCGGAGTTCTCGCCCGTGACGGTCATGTTCGTCGCCTCGATCTCCTTGTCGTTGTAGCGGTAGCGGGCGTCGGTCACCTGGATGCGGCCGTTCAGGTCGTCCAGCGAACGCCCCCCGGCCTTGGCCGCGATGTGCGCCGAGAGCTGCGACACCGAGTCGCGGCGGTTGATGTGCAGGCGCGCCAGATCGGCGTGCCGCAGGTCCATCGTGAAGTCGTAGCGCGGCACCGAGTCGTTGAAATCCACCAGTCCGAAGAAGTCGAAGTCCAAATTGGGGTCGCGGGCCGTGATCAGGCCGTCGAACTCCCGGTTGCGCAGACGGCCGTCCAGCCGCAGCGAGTCGTAGACATAGCCGTTGAAGCCCAGCCGGGTGACGTTGCCCACGACGTTGGCGTCGGCCACGCCCTTGCCGATCACGCCATCGACATAGGCCGTGAGGGTGGCGTTGCCCAGCAGATCGCGGCGGTCGAGCAGGTCGCCCAGCCGCAGGTCGCGCGTCTCGACATCGCCCCGCACGCTGCTCAGGCCCCTTTTCAGCGGCGACATCCGCAGGTTGCAGGACACGTCGCCCACCTCGGTCGCGGCCCCCAGCTGCATGTCGAACGCCGAGAGCTTCCCCTTGAAGCGGGCATCGAGGTCGATGCTCCCCGAGTTGCCGAGTATCCCGACCAGCCTGTCCGGGAGCTTGCGCCCGGCGATGCCGAGGGCCAGCCCGTCCATCGCCTCGGCCGAGGAGTGCAGGCGGGGCACCGAGAGGTCGAACCACGTGTCGCGGATCTCCGGCAGCCCCTTCACCGCGGCGTCGGCCACGAGCGTCGTGCCCTCGCCGATGTGCATGCTCCGGACCTTGGCCGTGAAATCCGCCACCACGCCCGCGACCTCGATGTCTATATCGCTGAAATCCAGATGCCAGTCGCGCAGCCCGGGAGCGAACCACGCGATGTCGTCGGTCGAGACCGAGGTGTTGCGCAGCGCGGCGTCGATGCGCACCTGCCCGAGAAAATCCTTGTATTCGGCCCACGAGTTGCCGACCAGCGAGATATAGGGAATCCGGACGTTCGAACGCGCGGTGACGATCGAGGCGTCCTCGAAGCCCAGACACCCCTGCGTCATGTAGAAACGCCCCGCGAGGTGGTCCAGCACGAAGCCGCTGCGCTCGCGGGCCGTGAGGGCCGCGACGGTGGTGTAGATGGCCGACCCGTCGATGGTGAAGTCGTCCACGCGGGCCGTCAGGCCGTAGAGGTGCATGTGCGAGAAGTCAATGCCGTAGTCGCGGTGTCGCGCGAGGCTGTCGATCCGTTCGAGGCAGAGGTCCATATTCTCGATCGAAGCCCGGCTGATCGAGAGTTTGAAATTGCCCTTCCGGGGTTTGTCGGGATCGGATATGCGGCTGACGATCTGCTTGATGTTCATCTCCCCGTCGGGCATCTGCCGCAGATAGAGCTTGGCGTCGGCGATCTCCCCGCGGCTGAACGCGAGGCCCCCGCCGAAGAGGCCGAAGCCCGTGACGTAGGCGTCGAGCTTCCCGACGTAGAGCAGCGTATCGCGCCCGTAATCCTCGACGTAGAAGCCCTTGACCTTGATTTTCGAGAAGATGCCGATGTCCACGCGTTCGATCGACACGGTGGTCTCCAGCTTGCGCGAAACGGCCTCCGCGGCCTTGTGCACCACGAAGTTCTGCACGGCGGGAATGTCGAGCAGCAGCGAAAGGAAAACGGGCAGAATTATCAGCAACCAAACCGCCGCCGAGAACACCTTTCCCAATATTTTTATACCTTTGCGCATCAGGAGCTCGTTATAACCTGCAAATTTAACGAAAATAGTTAAAAAACAATTATAATTCCCGATGGATATTACAATTCTGGGCATCGAATCCTCGTGCGACGACACCTCTGCGGCGGTGCTGCGCGGCAACGTGCTGCTGTCGAACGTCATCGCCTCGCAGGCCGTGCACGTCAAATACGGCGGCGTGATCCCCGAACTGGCCTCACGGGCCCACCAGCAGAACATCATCCCCGTCGTGGACACGGCGCTCCGGGAGGCCGGGATCGACGCTTCGCAGCTCGACGCCATCGCCTTCACGCGCGGCCCCGGACTGGTCGGCTCGCTCCTCGTGGGCGTGTCGTTCACCAAGGGCCTCTCGATCGCCCGCAACATCCCGATGGTCGAGGTCAACCACCTCCAGGGCCACATCCTCTCGCACTTCATCGACCTGCCGGACCGCACGCTGCCCCACCCCGGTTTCCCGTTCCTGTGCCTGCTGGTCAGCGGCGGCCACACGCAGATCGTGCGCGTGGACTCCCCGCTGGAGATGGAGATCATCGGCACGACGATCGACGACGCCGCGGGCGAAGCGTTCGACAAGTGCGCCAAGGTGATGGGGCTGCCCTATCCGGGCGGTCCGGTGATCGACCGCCGGGCCAAGGAGGGCGACCCGAAGGCGTTCCGTTTCGCACGCCCCCGCGTCGAGGGTTACGACTATTCGTTCTCAGGGCTGAAAACCTCGTTCCTCTACACGCTGCGCGACGCCGTGGCGGCCGACCCCGACTTCATCGTGAAGCACGAGGCGGACCTCTGCGCGTCGCTGCAATCCACCATCGTCGAAATCCTGCTCGACAAGCTCGTCCGCGCCTCGAAGGAGACGGGCATCCGCGACATCGCCATCGCGGGCGGCGTCTCGGCCAATTCGGGGCTCCGCGACGGCATCGTCGAGACGGGCCGCCGCCGGGGGTGGCGGACGTTCCTGCCGGAATTCAAGTTCACGACCGACAACGCGGCGATGATCGCTATGGCGGGTTATTACCGTTACAAGCAGGGGGAATTCGCCTCGCTCGACGTTTCGCCCGTGGCGCGCCTCGAAGAGTTGTAGAAAGGCCGTTTCGTTACACAAAAAGTCCGGAAGCGATCGGATTCGGATTTTTTTGTCTATATTTGCACTACGTCCGCAATAGCGGGCCGCTTAATCAAGCTCTGAAATCTGGCAAATTTTTAGCAGGTGATTAAGCACATATTCCTGCTGTTACGGCGTGCCTGCGCCGGGACTGGCACGGGATATGATTCCTACGTCACAACGGCGCGGGCTATATGTGCTTATTTCTTGCAGGGCTTGCCAGAGCCTCAGAGCGAATAGGTAACAGTAGTCCGCGTTTTTTCGGCGTGGTGCGCCGGGAGCGCGGACATGGATCAGAAACACGGAAACCCGCCTCCGCCCCTAAACCCGCCTCTCAGGCGGGCGCGGATAAGGGACCCCAAAACGACTCGGCTCCATGACAAAGGAATCCATCCGCGAACGCAACCTCGAAGACTGGCAGCGCCTCCAGCAGATTATCGACGATTCGGGACTCACGATCAACGCTTTCGCCCGCCATATCGGACTGTCGCGGGGCGAAAATCTCTATCAGATCAAGCGCGGGCACAACGGCATCAGCCGCGACCTGGCGCTGCGCATCCACACCCATTTTCCGCAATACGGCATCGGCTGGCTGCTCACCGGCATCGACAACTCCCCGGGCGTCCTCTACGCCCCCTACTCCGGCTGGGTATAGGAGCGCCCGGACCGCCACGGAAAACCCCTTCCGGACGTATGTTCGGAAGGGGTTTCGCATAGGACCGGCGTCGGTCAGAGCCGGTTTTTCAAGCCGGCGGCGAAAGTTTCGTATTCCGCGCGCAGCGAGGCCATCAGCTCCCGCACCGACTGGATCTTCTCGGCACGCCAGGCGTTCGCCCCGCAGAAAGCGTAGCCGTTGCGGAGCCTGCCCCTGAAGGCGTTGTAGAGCGCCAGCATGATGCAATAGGGGCTGTGCGTCACGTCGCAGGTCTTGATGCAGTCGAACGGGCAGCTCTTCGGGCGTTTCAGCCCCTCTTTCACCCGGTCGAGGAACGAATTGCGGATGGCCCGCCCCGGCATGCCCACAGGGCTCTGGATGATCTCGATGTCCTCCTCGCGGGCTTCGATGTAGCTCTGCTTGAAGGCCGGATCGGCGTCGCACTCCTCGGTCGTGACGAAGCGCGTGCCCATCTGGACGCCCGCGGCGCCCAGCTCCATGATGCGGTAGATGTCCTCGCCCGTATAGATGCCGCCGCCGGCGATCACCGGAATGCGGCAGTCGTGTTCGAGCTCGAAGGCCCGGACCTCGGCGACGATCTCCGGAACGAGCGTCTCCAGCGAATAGTGCTCGTCGGCGATCTGCTCGGCCTTGTAGCCCAGGTGGCCGCCCGCCTTGGGGCCCTCGACGACGATGGCGTCGGGAACGTACCTGTACTCCGAGAACCATTTCCGGCACAGCAGTTTCGCGGCGCGCGCCGACGAAACGATCGGGGCCAGCTTGGTCCGGGCGCCCTCGGTCAGGAACGACGGCAGGTTGAGCGGGAGCCCGGCTCCCGAGAAGATGATGTCGGCCTTCTCGGCGATGGCCGTGCGCACCATGTCGGCGAAGTTGGACATGGCGACCATGACGTTGACGCCGATGATGCCGCGCGTGGCTGCACGGGCCTTGCGAAGCTCCTCTTTCAGCCCCCAGATCGAGGCCGCGCGGTAGTCTTTCGAGTAGTCGTTATAGATCGCCCCGAGGCCGGCCGACGAGATGATGCCGACGCCGCCCTGATCGGCCACGGCCGAAGCCAGGCCCGCGAGAGACACGCCTACGCCCATGCCGCCCTGCACGATGGGCATCGAGGCGCACAAATTTCCGATTTTCAGTGATTTCATGCTGTTTATTTTCAAAATCCGGTTACATAACCACGACGAAGGTACGGAAAATCGGGCCGTTTGATTCCGCGCGGGAACATATTTAACGCAGGCTTCACATTGCCCGCCCGAAAAGCGGCGCCGGACAGCGGGAAGGGAACGGCGGGGAGGAACGGCGGAGAGGGAACGGCGGAGAGGGAACGGCGGGGAGGAAACGGCGGGGAGGAAACGGCGGGGAGGAACGGCGGGGAGGAACGGCGGGGAGGAAACGGCGGGGAGGAAACGGCGGGGAGGAAACGGCGGGGAGGAACGGCGGGGAGGAACGGCGGGGAGGAACGGCGGGGAGGAACGGCGGGGAGGAACCGCCCGGAAAGCGGCGCCGGACAGCGGGGAGGGGCTGCCGGGGAGGAAACGGCGGGAAAGAACCGCCGCGCTCCGTCCGGGCAGGCACCCGTCATCCGCCCCTCACCGGCAGAACCGCACGCCCCGGACCCGCTTGCGGTCCCGGCCCGCGGTTTCGCGCTCGATGATGCCCGTCACAACGTCGGCGGCGTCGTGCCAGCGGTTGGCGCGGAATTTCCGCCGGTAGGTCGTCAGATGGGCGTACAGCTCGGGCCAGCGGAGGTTCCACCCCCGGGGCCACCGCAGGAGGTGCAGGACCGTCGCCGAATTGGAGAGGATGCGGGCCTCCTTGTTGGCGCTCTGGTGGAACCACTCGACCCGGACGCCCGGAGCCAGCGCCTGCACGGCCCGGGCGAAGCCGCGGCCGCCGTTGTTGCTCTCGACGGCCGCCTGCCGCGTGTCGGAGCGCACTAACGCCTCCCCCACCAGCGGCTCGGTCGTCTCCATCGGTTCGCGCGAGTAGACCGCATCGGTGACGTAGATCACCCCGTCGGCATCGACGGCGTAGCAGATCGAGCAGAGGTAGTCGTCGCCCGTGTCGGCCGTGTCGGTGTAGTTGGCGCGGCGGACGATCTCGCGGGGAAGATCGTCGTACTCGGCGAAATTCAGCCCGTACAAAAGTCCCTCGCGGGACGAGGGGCGGCCCTGGTACATCGCCTCGAATTGCAGGGGGTCCAGCCGCCGTTTGGCCGCCAGCAGGGCCGCGCCGTGCTGCTCCTCCCACAACGCTTCGCCGGGCTGCCGGGGGTCGATGCCGGTGGGCGGACCGCTTTTCAGGGCCTCGAAATTGAGGTGCAGCCACCGGTCGGCGGGCAGGCTCTCCAGCTGCGGCCACTCGCGCAACTCCTCGACAGGCTCGCGGGCCGCGAGGGTGCCGATCAAATCCTCCTCGTGCCAGCGCGTAAAGACGATCAGTTCGCGCGAGGCGTTGTGCATGCGGGTCCTCACCACCGAGGTGTACCACTCCCAGCAGTTGGCGCGGACGAGCGGCGAATTGGCTTCGAGCGCATCCTTATACAGAAAGTAATCAATTTTGTCGCAAAATATCGTAAAAAACATTATATTTGCACAAAAGATTGATTATTAGCGTTATGGAGAAATCGAAACGAGTTGTGGGTTATGCCCGTGTATCGACGGAAGCGCAAGACATCACCCGTCAGGTTGAACTTATTACGGCCTATTGTACCGAACGAAATTATCATCTGATCAAAATCATTCAAGAGAAGATTTCGGGAGCCAGAAAGGACAGAAAGAGTATTAATGAACTGTTAGAGGTGGACGACACCGTTGCAGACATGATTATCGTTTCTGAACTCTCCCGTTTATCGCGTGAAGACGATATATTATCGGTTCTTTCTACTATCAATGAATTATTGAAACAGGGTGTCGATATTCTGTTTTTGGACAAGCAAGACCGCATTTATAAGGCTGGAACTGTTCTGTCTCTTTATGACATCATCACGCTGTCGGTAGAGGCCAAAGCAAGCGCCGATGAACGCTACAAGATTGCAGGACGGATGCAGACGGGTTTACGCTCCAAATTGTCCGAGTTTACGAATATGTTTACAGGCGGGACTGTTCCATTCGGTTATAAAGTCATTCATAATCCTGATTATAAATTAAACCTTACCCCGAAAAATCTGCTTGTTGTAGATGCCCAAGAAGCCGAAGCGGTAAAATACCTTTTTCAGCAACTAATCGACGGCAATACGATTCGCCAGACCGTGAGAGTTTACAACAAATTATATCCTTATAAACTCTCTTATTCTGGCATTTGCCGCATTATCCGCAATCCCAAATACAAAGGTGAGATTTATCGACGAGGTAAATTGTACGGGACGATTCCAGAATTGCAAATCATTACACCAGAGGTTTTCGACAAGGCCAACAAACAGATGCGTGAAAACAATCTGTTTCAAAGCAATGCTCCTAAATACTATAATCCGCTGAAAGGTCTTATCTTTTGTCCTTGCGGATGCAGTTTGTATATGAAGCCCAACCACAACAGCTATTTGATTTATCGTTGTTCAAGTTCCTATAACGATAAACAGCGGTGTGAGAATTTCGGCATAAAATGCTCTTATGTCCTTTCTGCTGTCTGGACATGTGTAAAGGAAACCTTGCACACCGAGGAATACAAGCGTTTCAATACGGAGCGGGCAAATGAATTGCAGGGGATAAACAAACAGATTCGGGAAACAATCACCCGAAAAGTCAATAACGTTGATGAACTGAAAACGCAATCGGCATCGTTGATTGCCAAAATCAAAAAACTGAATAACGATGACCTTATCAACGAATTGGAAACCGATTATAACGTACTTTGCAAACAAATCAAGCAAATTGAGCAGGAAATTTCCGAACTGAACGGACAGATAGCCGAAAACGATGCCGAAATAAAACGGAGCGTGGAACAGAAAGATTTTAGCGAAATGGAGCAATCCGCCTTATATAAGGAGAAATTGCAAAAGGTCGTTTATCACTCGTTATCTGCTATGCGTGGCATTTTGGAGATTGTCTTTAAGAACGGCATGATACGTTATGTACTGATTAAAAAGCATCGTAACGGGGGTGTCTTTCTGTTGCCAGAGTTCTGGACGGTGGATATATCCCGTGCCGTGATAATCGTTCCGACACATCCCAGCGTAGACCCAGAACATCCCTATACGCTTTTGCCTACAATTCCCAGAGAATACACCTTTGACACTATCATTACCGAGCGGGATATGGATGAATACCGCATCACCGTATCGTGACGCCCTGCTTTATTCAAATCGAGGGGTGGGAATATTTATAGTTCCCGCCCCTCTCCCTTTCATTTGCGATTATCCGAGATACTGATTCAGCAAATCAAAGGTAGCCTGCTCTCGGCTCTGATTCTCTTCTTTGTGAGGATTCATAATTTCATCCGCCTGCTCCCGTGTCAGCTGGTTGATTTTCTCTTCCATTTGAGCGGTAAAAGCGACAGGATCGTCTGCATGGGCAAACTTGGTGATTATGTGTGCAATCAAATACTTTTTGGCGAGAAAAGCATCGAGAAATTTCCTTTGTGCCGCATTATACCACTTGATACTGCGTTGAAACCATCCCGTATCTTCAAATTCTTTGGGCAGTTTATTGCTTTTCAGACTCTCCACCAAAGTTTTAGGCTTGAGCGTATTACCGCCTAAACACCACAGCGAGATAGTCGCCAGCGGATAGCTTTTGCTATGCAACAGCATGGCAAAATCGAATACCTCGTTCGATTTTTCCAGCATCATGGCAGGAGCGGCCATATAATCCGCCCCTTTCCACGTCGTTGTGCAGATATTCATTTGCGCAATAACCTCGGCAATCGACAACTCGGCATTGAGGGGTTCACAAATCACAAGGTCGTCCATATTCATCCCCAAATTCTGATAGGCAATCAATCGGTGCTGACCGTCCAATACGGCGTAATACTTCACGGCTTCATCGTTGGGTATTTCATTCCCTTGCTGGTCAACCAGACATCCGCCCATCGCCGTTACCTTTTCACCGTTTACCACGGTGACGGGTGAGAGTTGTCCATACGCTTTGATAGAGCGTTCTTTTGCCTTTACCACTTTGCTATTTGTAGGGCGATTTCCCTTGACAAATGCAAACTGACGGTTGGCGTCATCTACTGAAATTACCATCTTTTTCATGGCTTTTACTTACTCTGTCCTTTATGCAGAGGGGCTGATAATGGCTGCAATCCCTGCCCAAAGATTGCAGACCGCAAAGAATACCCTTACGGCAGAACAAAGGTCTGAATAAATTTCTGTCGAATTTTCAGTTTATTACTGATTTTCAGATGCTAACAACGCAAAACATATATTTTATTGCAAAATGCGTTAAACTATTTGATTATCGGTTAAATATTTTATATCTTTGTAAAACAATTCAGCAAAGACATCCACCCGATCAATCAAGCAGTTCATATAAGGCGGAATCTATCCGCTTTTCCTATTATCGCACGATATTTCCGCATTTTTTGAGGGTGAAATGAAGATTTCCTTTATAAGCATAAATTCGGAATCAAGAAATACGGAAAGCAGAACAGCGAATTGATAACGAAATTTTGGAGGTAAAAACATTTTTTTGCCGAAAATTTCTTTCTGTTTTTGCGAACTGCTCAAAAGGTTGATAACAAAATTTCAGAGGTAAATTCATTTTTTCATGCAAAAAAAGTTGCAAGAATTTTCTTTGAACGACCCTAATATAATACTTATATATTTAATAATCAAAGATTTATGTTTTATTTCGAGAAATCAAAGATAAATTGACAAGATAGTAGGGTTCATAGCATACAGGCGATTGCTCAAAACTGTCCTGTGCAGATTGCTCAAAAGTGTCCTATATATACACTACCTACTTATACATAACCTAATAAGTCTTTCAGACCATGTACTACCATATCAAAGACCATAAATGATTCGACAACCGCAAGCAGGCAAAAGAGCATTACGGCATTGCCTGCTTTCGAAAACTACTGCACTTAAAAGAAATCATATTTACGAACAATCAAAATTCCATTGCTAACGATGAATTATACAGTAATCCCCAAATCAATCGTGAACTTTCAGACGGGCAACAGTAAACCCGTCGATATTTACGTGTGAGCGACCATTAAGTGTTGCTCCAATCACAAGACGAATATTTCCCATATAACAGAAGAAAAACTATCCTTACTGACGGGATTGGATGAACGAACAATCCGACGTGTTATCAAACGCTTAAAAGATGCAGGTTATATGACCGTGCAGACTACCGTTAAAGAAGATGCAGACAGAGGTTTTATAAAGCGAAATTCATACAAGATAAAGCCAGCAAACAAAGACTATTTCTTCCTCGATAATAGTTTCTTTAAGAGGAACTATCCCGCCAAGATTGCAGGGTTTCTGCTCTTATTAAAGGCAATATGTCTTAATAATACGGATACCGTCCAATGAAGCAACAGCCAGATTGCAAAGAGTATCGGATTATCCCGCAATACCATTACTGCATTATTAAATGAATGTCAGCAATTAGGGCTTATAAAGCAGATTGCAAAGGGTTATGAACTGACGACTGGATGTTTTATCAATTCAGCAGTTAGAAAGACGGATGCAGGGATTTATAAGGAGATATGCGAGTTCTGTAAATCAAAGGGTATAACACCGCCAAATTGGGATAAGCGGGCTATGTCCGTGTTGCTTACAAAATACACCGCTATCGACGTACCGAGAACAGAGCCAATAAGCATAACCTACCAACTCAATAAACGATGTAAAACCTTGCCCGATAAGGTATCGTTGGCCTATTTTATAAAGGTGCTCGATATGCAGGAACAATATAAGGCAGTTATGGAACGAGCCGAACAAGCAAAACAGTTTAAGGAAGAGTTCAGCGGTTTTGCATTTTAGATATACAGCCCCCGTGCTTACGCACGAGGGCTTTTTCATTTAATAAGAGATGGTGACATATTTTTGGAATTTCTTGTTTATATACCCCTTGAAAATTGCGTCACTCCGATTTCTCTCTTTACATACACGTCGTAGGCGTTTATCAGAAACAGGTTATAATGTCTGTTTCTTTTGTAAAATATATCCCCTGCACATACAGTTACTCCATACTAAAGCCCCCTCTCCATTGTCAAATGTAAAACCGTTTCATATATGAAAACACTTGACAGAAAGGCGGCGGAGATTTTCCGCGCATTGTTGGCTCTACAAACAACCAAAATCGACAACTCGGGCGGTACTTATATGCCCGTCTACCTTGAATTGATCGGCCGTATCGACAAGTACGACTTTTTTTCGCTGGCTCATTACGGACAGCAGAACGGCGATGCCATGCGAGACCCCGAAATGCTCTTTGCCCTGCACAATGAAACTCGGCAATTCATTCCTTACTATTATCGCAACGACTATTGCGGTATCGAGGAAAACAGCGTCAGATGGTCGGAGGATGGAATAGCGTTGAATCCTCGCTTGCAGGCCAGCCACACCACGTTTGCTAATCAATGGCTACGCAATATCGCCACACAACAGCACCTATTATGACGGCACAGCGATTGGTGGAGAACTGCGTATTGACGAATCAAACCGCAGTCGTGGACGAAATGCTCAACAGGCACTTATTAGCCGAAGAATATATCTATCCGTTCTTGGGTGATGTCATGGAATGGTGGTTGATTGACAGTTGGCTGGCCGAACGTCTGAAACAGGAGGGAGAGGTTATTATCGACGAATACGGGTGCTGTTGGTGGGGACGATTAGCCAGCGGACAGGCTATCTGTATGGACAGCGTGATACAAAAGATAGCCGCAGAATAACGTGCGGAACACTCTATATACTCGGTTGGTCGGTTTGCTGATTATCGGCGACTTGTAATTCTTACAGCCATTACCAAACCATCAAAACAGATTTTAAGTCGGCATATTCTCGATAATTGAGGGTTGGAATGATTTGCAACTCCCGATTAAAGGGAATATGTCGGCTTAAATTGAATAACAAAGCATCTAACCCAAGTTACAAGAAACAAAGTTTATTTTCCAGCCCTTTCCCACTTGTTTGGCAACTTTGTTTTGACGAAATTTGAATCTGCAACAACCTTGAAAAAAGAGTGGTTTTGCCATTGCATTTCCGATGATTGTTTTCTACTTTTGTGGAAAACATACTGAATACGGAAGTGTAACTTTATTCTCGTGCGACGAACGTAGGAAATTCCAAGCACAATAGAGAGGATAAGTGGCATTGCCCTCCCGTCGTATCTTCACGATACAGGCGCGGGGTTGTTGCTTATTTTATCTATTGGGTTTCCTACGACCTGTCGCACTAAAATAAGTCATCAGCCCTGCGCTTTCTTTTTTAACTAATCACATCTTGGGGCGGAAGGTGTGTACCTAAAGATATGGCGAGCAAGTCTGCAAAGCAAAAATTAGTGGTCTTGACAGGGGCAGGCATTAGTGCCGAAAGTGGTTTGGCTACATTTAGAGATACCAACGGATTGTGGAAACAATATGATGCAAAAAAGTTAGCGTCTTTGGATGGATTCAAAGACAATCCGCAGGCCGTTTTGGATTTTTATAATTATCGCAGAAACGAACTGTTGAACGTGACCCCCAACTATGCTCATTTACTTTTAGCAGAGTTGGAAAAATGGTATGAGGTTACAATCATTACTCAAAATGTGGATAACTTGCATGAACGCGCTGGAAGCACACATGTTATTCATCTGCACGGGGAGCTTACCAAAGTAACTTCATCCAAAGACAAACTAAATCCATGTTACATAAAAGACTATCCATTAAATATTCCTATCCGAATAGGAGACAAAGCAGAAGATGATTCACAATTAAGACCGTTCATAGTCTGGTTTGGCGAATCTGTCTATGCTATGGACGTTGCTATTGATTGGACAATGGAAGCAGAGATATTTGTTGTCATTGGTACATCTTTAACAGTATATCCTGCGGCTAATCTGATTGAATATGTTCGTTCAGAAGCCATCAAATTCATTATTGACCCAACTGATTTGTCAGATAAACTGCCTAATGGATTTTTACATATACAAGATTGTGCAACCTCTGGGGTAAAAAAACTTGTAAATGAATTGGTCTACAAATAGAGAACTCTAATATACAACTATCACATTAAAACTATTAATTATGATGTACGAATGTCGTAATAAAATCGGGGAGAAAATAGGAGTTGCCCATACCAAGAGAGAGGCGGAAGAAATGATTCGCCATGCGAATTGGTTGTTAGACCAAAAAAGAGGAACTCCCGAATATGAACAAAGAGTTGCAAGAGCGCAAAAAGCAGAAGAAAAAGAAATGAATGCTACGGGCGTTGGCATCATTGCAGGTGTTATTTTCTTTATTATCTGTATAATAATGGCTCTTTCTTAATACAATCTTTACTATGAAACAATTATCGTTTTTCCTTGTATTACTTGCTTAGTTCGGCTCTTTTAGCTCAAATATAGAAAACATATAAATATGAATACATTAGTTGTTCCAAACACTTTCTCTGAAAGTGGCCGTTGTGCATTAGTAATTGTACTTGATAATCTTTTTGGTATTGTGAAGCCATATATTACGCATCCGAACCAAGCAGCAGGGAATCGCATACAAAAGGAATATTTCGATTTCATGAATTATCTTGGCATTTCTCAACAAACGGTTGACCGTATTTCACAAACGGAGTGGCAAGTATATGCGATTAATGGAGGCATTGACTGCCGCAATATTCTAAAAGACGAACTTCATACAAACAGCGAAAAATCGTTTGTTTATAGCTCTATTCAAAAATGGATGCGACTAATTAATGACTATGCATCTAATGACCCTGTTTTTGTGGCAACAGCCAAAAGCATTGCAGATAGAGATATATTAGATTCGATAATAAATTTGTGATATGGGCTTATTTGGACGCTCTAACGCAGATAAAATCGCGGATAATATTCGGGAACAAGCAAAATTTATTCTGTTGCAATTTAATGGAATCGACGAGGTTTTTTGTCGAGATGGAGGGGCGACACCTTACAATGCCCAAGAATTAGCCTTATATATGCAACGGATAGAACGCACGCATAATGCCATTCAACAAGAATTGGATAAGTTATCGGCCATACAACAAAGTCGAGTGGTCTTGCCTTGGGTCAATGGGAAATTATATGATTTATACACATGGAATTTATCATATCAAATGGTTATAAATAAGATAGTTCAAGAAATGAATAAATTATAAAATTATGCCAACATTATTAGGGATTTTCATAATCATTATTCTATTTGTAATCTGGAAATTTATCCGAGAAATGATTAAAGAAAATCGAGATAAGCATTATTAAAAACATTGCCAAAGAATCAGTATTGAAACTTTGGCAATGTTTGTCCCTGCTCTTTCGATAGTGACATAATTTTTAAGGGGTATATAAAAGAGATTTTTGCAAAATGCGTCACAGCTATATTATACACATAACATTATCACCTATGAACCGCTATCTACTAACCGTCGCTTTCATCTTATCGGCTCTATTCACCAATGGACAGACAATAAGCCATGATAACGTCCAGCAAATCCTATCGGACATATTGACGGCTCAAAAAGCCCTGCAAGGAGCTGTAATTCTCTCTGATATGAAAGGAAATGACATTGCATCGGCAGATTGCAGAATGACAAAACGAGGGCCGAAAGCCTGCAAACAAGATTTTATGAATATCGCTGCGGAGAAAAGTAAACAATTCTCCTATGACGATTGCCGAACCGATTATGTTGGGTTGGAAAGTTTGGATATAGCCGCTAAAGGTGCAACAGTCAGAGCCAATAGAAAACGGCATTATTGGGGCAGTCTGACGGCATACTATCCTGCCGAGAATCCGCAATACAGAATCTTCGTAATCATGGAGCAAAATATATATAATGGCACTTACTATGGTGTTCCGCTTTGTGCTCCTGTTGTTGCAAGAATAATTAAATCCCTCAATAACTAATCCATGACCCTCAATCCCACGCTTAAAAGCATACTTGTAAGAACTGCCTACATCGTAGGGAGTTTGACAATCTATTATATTGCCTATAATTATTGCCTTGATTATCTGGATTTTCATTATTGGAGTGATGGAGGACTGATAGACGGGCATCCAACATTACGATATACTTTACTAATGATGGCTGCGGCTATTCTTATCTGGGTGAATATCCGCAAACTGTCACGTCCCAATATACGGCTCTATTTTAGTGCATTTCTATTAGGGCTTGGACTATTGATTGGAGCATGGAAAGTCGGTGCATTTTATCTCTACTCCGAACATGTACTTTTGCGCCATATATATCTGGAAATACTCTTTCATTTTGGATGGTTTAGCGTATTAATATCTTCAATTTTGCCAATATTCTTTGTAAAACAGAAAAATGCAAAATTAGACAGAGGTAGCAAAATAGGCTTACTGATTGTTGTACTATTGTTTGATTTCACGATTGCCATGCCTAATATTTTTGGTGATGAAATAATGGAAGCCAGAATATACGGTAATGAAAACTGTTACTTAATACAAAACGGAGAAGAATGGAGTTGTCATTTATTAAGCGTTACAAATCCCGATGATAAGATATGGACGGATTCAGTTGTAATGCGGACTATCCAATATTTTCCGAAAGATAATTCTTGGTGGGTGGCTGATAATGGTGATTCTATTCGTATAGAAAGTACAAAAGTGTACCACTCAAATCTGCAAATAATACATTCCAACGGGAAAAGCTATCAAGTCCGCACATTGGGTTATGCAGAAACAGAATACGGTAATTGTTGGCAATCTAACATATGGCGCAAAATCAAAGGATTGTTTTGCAAAGAAGAAAACGAACGATGAAAAACTACTTACTTATACTGATGGGCATTTTGTTCGTCTGTTGCCAAAGCCAACCCGAAAGACCATTTTCAGAGGCCGAGAAATTGGCTGATAAGCAATACTACCAATTCTTTCATTGGATGCTTTTCGGTGATGGAGATAAAGATACCGCAGTCGAAAGTCTGTTTAAGTCGGCAGAAGCAGGTTATGCAGAATCACAGAGCCAATTAGGGGGTTGCTATGCCTATCGTCCCGACTTGATTAAACGAAAGGGGGCAGACATTGATTCTGCTGTTATATGGTGGCTCAAAGCGGCTGAACAAGAAGATTATGTTGCACAAAAGGAATTGGCGATATTCCATGTAAGAATGAAAGAGTGGAAACAAGCTAAATACTGGCTCAAACGCGCTGAAAAGAATGACTTTGAAGATGAAACACTCTATCACGAAATTAGAGGCTATGAACGCAGGAATGTGCAACCTATTCCAAAGGAGAGTAGAATTGCTGTCAAACAGTACTATCAATTTTTGAGTTATGTCCAATCTGGTTATAAATTGAATTTCGACATTAAGAATCTGATTGAATCCGCAGAATCGGGCTATGTTCATTCCCAAACGGAATTAGCGTGTTGTTATGCCTACCGTCCCGATTTACTCGGATGTGAAAAGCCACATATTGATTCTGCTGTAATCTGGTGGCATAAAGCCGCAGAGCAAGACGATTGGGTTGCACAAGAAAAATTAGCCCAGCATTATGTCGATTTACAAGATTGGAAACAAGCTAAATTCTGGCTGAAACGAGCCAAGAAGAACGGATATAAAGATAAGGAGTTGCAAAAGAAGATTAGGAAAAACTTATAGCATCGATGAAATAATTTTAAAGGCCAATATTAATTACAATCTTCATAAATACTTTACATTAATTAATTATCAATCTATAACACTCAATCCGATGACACGAGAAGAACGAGTAAAAATATGCGAAACCTGCAAACATTGCCAAAAGGACATAGAGCGAGGAATTTTGTGTGGCCTTACCAATGAATATGCAGATTTTGACGATAAATGCCACTTATACGAACCGAGCGAGAAACAACAAGTAAAAACTCGCGCCAGACGAATTATTGCTAGAATGAAAGAACCTTCTGACAACGGATTATCGTTCGGTGAATGTATTGCTGTTGTTGTAACTTACTTGTTTTGCTTGATAAGTACGCTTGTTGGTGATGAGGCAAAGTCATCAATCGTAATCTTGGCAGTAGGGTTCATGTTGGTAGCATTAATCTGTCTGGATTATTATTACCTTAAGTATAAACGAAAAAAGAAGATATTTGGCGAACTGACGTCATCTGCCATCGAACAAATCATTAAAATCGAAGGTTTCTATCCCTACAAGGAAAACGGGGATATATACTTTAAGTCAGAAAGTATAATCTATCGTATTATGCACGAGGCTCCCAAATTCTCACTGCTTTTACAAAGGCCATTCCAAGGCTATTATAAGATTGCTCTTCTTGCCGCCACCAAGGTTATGAGTAATACCATAGTTGGGAAAATAGAGGTATTGGAACAATCAGGAAAATCGTCACAATTATTCATATCATTTTCTGCCGAGAGTCTTATTCACTACGTGGATGAATTAAGAGTAAACTTTTCTTCCTATTTTGAAATTATAAATATAATGCATGCCCAATTCTTAGATGAATATCACAAACTGGAAGAAGTTGAACAGGCGCATAATCCATTATATGACACAACATTGATTAACTAATTATGAAACCCTACTTACTCCCCATATTCGTCCTGCTGATTGTTGGGTGTGGGAATAGGAATCCAGCGAATATAGTTGTAGAAAATAGAATAAGGCAAACTGAACAAACCGATTCGATTATAGGAGATAGTTATGAACGAGATACTATACAAGGGGATTTTAACGGTGATGGAAAGATCGAATATGCTTACAGCGAATCAAACCCTGCTGAATATTACAGCCTTGATGAAGTAGATGATGGGAAGCTCAATAATATAACATTCAGTAATCCAACAATTCCTGCCATAGAAACTGAATTTCAGATTGAGCGCTTAACCAACGAGGGTGATTTGAATGGTGATGGTACGGATGAAATTGGCTTTATTGAGAGAGCTGTTAGCCGCTTTGTTTTCTATAAGGTATATTCACTTCGTAAGGGAGTGTGGAAAGAAATAGTGAGTGTATATACACATGATGCCTTTTTTGACCCTATAAATGGCGATGCGCCCGATTTAGTAAGGATCGCCCCTAATAAGACAGGGTATGTAATCGTTCAAACGATTGAATGGGACGATGAAACAGAGTGGCACAAAGGGGTTGAAAAATCGGTAAAGATTAAGTGACATATTTTTCAAGGGCTATATAAAATGAACATTTTATAATTGTGTCACAGATGATAAAGAACTGTATACTAATACTTGTTGTTGGCTTAATAATGCTTGGTTGTGGCGATAGACAGGTAAGGCAGATTGAGCAGGTTGGAGAAGATTCAACGGAACTTACAATCAAGACATATTATGATACCATCCATTTTAAGTTTAAGTGGAGAGATGCTGATTCTATCCCTTATTTATTTGGCAAGCCATCAAAAGACAAGATAGCTGAATATCAACGACGATTCGATAGTTTGCATCGTACTGAACGTTACGGTTTCTATGATAGAATCGAATGGTTCCGAGATATACCCCATATCACGGCGGTAAATGATTTTGCTACTTTATGGTTTACGAATAAAACAACGCCTTATCAAGATGATTTAGATATGATTCTTTGGCGTATTAATGAATATTACCCTCTTAATTCTTCTACAACGGAAACAGAAAATTTCCAAAGATTTTCGGAACAAATTGATTCATTATTATCATACTCGCTCGGCTCACAATGGGATGCTAATATACAAGCATGGTTGGCGACCAAATTACATGAATGTAAGGTAGAAATATACAACAATCGACTGTTGGATTGTAGCAATGAGTTTAAGGATATTTTAATTGCAGAACATTGTGCATGGAAAGAATATGAAGAAGCCTTACATGATATATGCGATAAATTAGTTGTCGGGAAACATGGTGGGTCAGGAGCACCACTGGCGTATGGCGAGTTCTTCATTGAAAGCTACGAGCAGAGATTGATTTCATTATTGGATTATTATTTTACTTTGGGTGATTCCAATTATCAGCCGACAGAACGACATAGGTTGATTCCAGATAAAATGGCACATAGAGCATATTCGGATTTCTTTGATGTGATTAATTCAGATTATGAGGAATATAGCGTGGAAGAAAAGCAATGTGCCTTAAAAAATGATATGCGCTTTTGGGATAAATGGATGGCTGAACGTAGAAAAGTATCAGCACAATTACCGATGCCGCTCAAAAAAGTTTATGATAATTGTACGAATAATCTCAAGCGGCGAAAATTGATTCAAATAAAGAGCAGATATTGGGGATATGGAATATGTAGCAGTTTTGAGTTGGATTGTATATTAAAAAAGGATTGCTCTGATGAAGAGCTGTTTAGCTATGATTATCAAATACGATATGATGCTTTGTTAATCAAGTGACATATTTTTCAAGGGCTATATAAAATGAATTTTTTGAAATTACGTCACCAGAATATGAAGAACTACAATGCTAATCCTCGGCCATACGGTCGGGGATTTTTTATTTATAGAAATCAAAGCTACTGAAAATTGATAAAAACGGGAAAGCGGCAGGAGGGGAAAATTTTGCGCCGTTTTTCTGGTCTAAAAATTAGTTTGCGACAATATTGATTATTATGTGTAGAGGTCGTCCAGCACGAAGCAGTCCACACGGTTGCCCGTCAGCGACCCTTCGCGCCCGACGGAGAGCAGTCCGCCCCGGCGGCCGATGATCTCGACCTCGTCGGCCGTGCGGATGTAGCCCGCGGGCTTCGCCCCCTGCTTGATGGCCGTGCCGGGGAAAAAGGCGGCGTACTCCCGCGATTCGAGGATGCGTTGCACGCGGCGGTTGAACTTCGAGGCCAGCGACCCCGAATAGGAGGCGACGGCGACCCGCAGGTCGGGGTCCAGCCCCAGCAGGTAGGCCGGGAGCAGCGTCGTGGCCCCGACGCTCTTGCCGTGCTGCGGCGGCATGGTGACGATCAGCCGCCGGATACGCCCCGCGGCGAAAGCCTCCAGCACGCGGTAATAGGTCCGGTGGAAGGGTTGCAGTTCGAGAAAGGGATAGACGCCGAGGGCGAAGTCGGCGAAGGAGGGAGGCGCGGCGGCCGGCTCTTCGGAATGCGCCGCCTCGGGAAACGCCGTCCCGGAGTTCATAAAAACCTCTGCGGAGGAGTGCCCCGCAGAGGTCGGTTCGGTCTTTTTAACCATGCGTAAAATAATTCGTGAAAGAAAAACCCATGCGCGGCGCCGCGGCGGGCAGGTTTTTTGAGGGTGCACCCCGGCGGCAGCGCCGTGCCGGGAAGGGAGGGGCCGGGGTGCGGGCGGAGCGTCAGAGACACGCCCGCAGTTCGGAGAACGAGAAGTCGTTCAGGACCTCGCCGCCGTCGCCCGCGGTGTGGAACTCCCACCACACGGGCACCAGGTCGGCGATCACGTCCCGGTCGCCTTCGGGCAGGCGCTCGACCCGCCGGTAGACGATCACCGAAGCCGTCAGCCGGCATTCCGTGTCGCCGAAAGCAAACGAGAGCGAACCCGAAAAGTAACTTCCGCCGCCGATGGCCTCCGCCAGACGCGCGGCCACTTCAAGGTAAAGTTCCGTTGATACCGAATAGATCATTGATTATGAATAGTTTTTTGGAAAATGTTTGCAGAAATCGAAATAAATTGTTTAACTTTGTAGCGCAAAGATAAGTTCAATATTTGAATTTCCAATCGAAAAGTTAAAATATTTGATATAAAAAATTCCGATAAGACGGCCATGAACGAACGGGTGAAACTGATACGCAAACAGCTCGGCATGACGCAAGAGCAGCTGGCACAGCGGCTTGGCATCGGCAAAGCGGCGCTTTCGATGATCGAGACCGGCAAGGCGGGGCTCTCGGCCCGCAACCGCAACATACTGGTTCAGGAATTGAACGTGAATCCCGACTGGCTCGAAACCGGCAAGGGCAACATGTTCAACGCCGAACCCGACCTGACGGCCTACATGCACCGCACGGACAATTCGCTGCCGTTGCAGAGCGTGCCGCTCTATTCGATCGAGGGCACGGCGGGGCTGGTGCCGCTCTTCTCCGACCGGACGCAGACCAAACCCGTCAATTTCATCCACATCCCCAACCTCCCGAAATGCGACGGGGCGATCTACATCGTCGGGGATTCGATGTACCCGCTGCTGAAGAGCGGCGACATCGTGCTCTACAAGCAGCTGCACGACATCGACGACATCTTTTGGGGCGACATGTACCTGTTGTCGATCGACATCGACGGCGAGGAGTACGTGACGGTGAAATACATTCAGAAATCCGACCGCGAGGGTTACGTGAAGCTCGTGAGTCAGAACGTGCACCACGCCGACAAGGACGTGGAAATCTCGCGCATCCGCGCCATCGCGCTCGTCAAGGCGAGTATCAGGATGAATTCCATAAGGTAAGGTACGAGCAAAAGAACGGATAAGTGCCATCGGCACACGGCTGAAAAGCGGGAACATACGTGCTTGCACGGCAATGTTCCCGCTTTTCGGTCGTCCCGCTCGCGGTGTTCGTTTTTTTGCCGCCGCCCGCATGGAAAAGGCGATGCGGCGCGAAACGAATGTGGAGCGGAGCAAGCCAACTCGACGCGATTTTTCACTGCCGCCGCCGGGATGGAGTCGCCGAAGCGGCGCGCAATGCAATGAAGCAAAGCGAGGCAAATAAAGTCGCAGCCAATCCGCATGGAAAAGGCGATGCGGCGCGAAACGAATGTGGAGCGGAGCGAGCCAACTCGACGCGATTTTTCACTGCCGCCGCCGGGATGGAGTCGCCGAAGCGGCGCGAAACGAATGCGACGCGAGGCAATTCAGCCCGAAAAAGACCGCCGTCCTATTGCGATTTGCGGACCTCCCCGGTCAGCAGCCAGCAGAAGTCGATTTGGGGGTAACGGCGGCAAATGCGTTCGGCGATCCCGGATTCGAGCGGGGCCTTGCCGGCCTTGATCCGGTAGAGAAGTTCGCTGTCGGGAAGCCCGATTTCACGGGCGAACTCCCCGACCGCAAGCCCCGAGGCGCGCAGCACGAAGCGCAGACGCTCTTCGTCGCGGCGAAAGTCATTGGTGCGGGGACGGCAGGGATGGGTGAAAGAATTCATGGCACGGCGTTTTTACAGCGCGCCCGAAAAACGAACGCGGACTACTGTTACATTATCCCATTGGAGGTTCTGGTAAACCGGAAAAGAGATAAGCACATATAGCCCGCGCCGTTCTGACGTAGGAATCATATCCCGTGCCAGTCCCGGCGCAGGCACGCCGTAACAGCAGGATATGTGCTTGATTACTTTTCCAATGAAATTTACCAGATTTCCAATGTAATCAAGCGGCCCGCTATTGCGGACACGAAACAAAGATATGAAAAAAAACGATCGTGCGCAACTTCGGACCGCATTTTTCCGGCCCACGGACCGGGACCGGACGGAGACAGCAGATAAAATCCGCATTTTGGCAAACCAATTCCGGATTTTTTTCGTATCTTTGCAAGGATGGAATTGGCAAACCAATTTAGACGGCCGACGCCAATCCCAGTCAAACCGAGTGCAACAAACTAAAATTTAGCGACTTATATGAAAACCAACTACGAAATCCGCTATGCGGCGCACCCCCAGGATGCGAAAAGTTACGACACGGCGCGCCTGCGCCGCGATTTCCTGATCGAGAAGGTATTCTCGGCCGACGAGGTCAACATGGTCTACTCGATGTACGACCGGATGATCGTCGGCGGCGCGATGCCCGTCGCCGAGACGCTCCGCCTCGAAGCCATCGACCCGCTGAAAGCCCCCTTCTTCCTCACCCGCCGCGAGATGGGTATTTTCAACGTCGGAGGCCCCGGCGTGGTGAAGGCCGGCGACTCGGTGTTCGAACTCGGCTACAAGGAGGCCCTCTACCTCGGTTCGGGCGACCGCGAGGTGACCTTCGAGAGCAAGGACGCCAAGAATCCCGCGAAATTCTATTTCAACTCCACGACGGCCCACCGCAACTACCCCGACAAGAAGGTCACGAAAGCCGACGCCGTGGTGGCTCACATGGGCTCGCTCGAAGGATCGAACGACCGGAATATCAACAAGATGATCGTCAACCAGGTGCTGCCGACCTGCCAGTTGCAGATGGGCATGACCGAGCTGCTGCCCGGCAGCGTGTGGAACACGATGCCCGCGCACGTGCACTCGCGCCGCATGGAAGCCTATTTCTATTTCGAGGTCCCCGAGGAGCATGCCGTGTGCCACCTGATGGGCGAGGTCGAGGAGACGCGCCACATCTGGATGAAGGGCGACCAGGCCGTGCTGTCGCCCGAATGGTCGATCCACAGCGCCGCAGCGACCCACAACTACACCTTCATCTGGGGCATGGGCGGCGAGAACCTCGACTACAGCGATCAGGATTTCTCGAAGATTACAGATTTAAAATAATCCGTAACCTTCGAAATTAAAAATGAAAAATTAAGAATTAAAAATTATCTATAACATTATGGTAAACTTTTCTTTGGAAGGTAAGGTCGCGCTCGTGACGGGCGCCTCTTACGGCATCGGATTCGCGCTGGCTACGGCTTTCGCACGCCAGGGCGCTAAGATCGTCTTCAACGACATCAAACAGGAGCTGGTGGACAAAGGTCTGGCCGCCTACAAGGCCGAAGGCATCGAGGCCAAAGGCTACGTCTGCGACGTGACCAACGAGGAGCAGGTGAACGCCATGATAGCGCAGATCGAAAAGGAGGTCGGCGTGGTGGACATCCTCGTCAACAACGCCGGCATCATCAAGCGCATCCCGATGGTCGAAATGACCGCCGCGGAGTTCCGCCAGGTGATCGACATCGACCTCAACGGTCCGTTCATCGTCTCGAAGGCCGTCATCCCCTCGATGATCAAGAAGGGCCACGGCAAGATCATCAACATCTGCTCGATGATGTCGGAGCTGGGCCGCGAGACCGTGTCGGCATACGCCGCAGCCAAGGGCGGTCTGAAGATGCTGACCCGCAACATCGCTTCGGAGTACGGCGAGTACAACATCCAGTGCAACGGCATCGGCCCGGGCTACATCGCAACGCCCCAGACCGCTCCTCTGCGCGAGCGTCAGGCCGACGGTTCGCGCCATCCGTTCGACTCGTTCATCGTGGCCAAAACCCCCGCGGCCCGCTGGGGAACGCCCGAAGACCTGATGGGTCCCGCCGTGTTCCTCGCGTCGGACGCCTCGGACTTCGTCAACGGCCACATCCTCTACGTGGACGGCGGCATCCTGGCCTACATCGGCAAACAGCCGCAGTAGGCCGGACTTCCGACCCGACGAAAAAGCCCCGGTTCGATGAGCCGGGGCTTTTCAGTCGAACGAAAGCGCAGAAAAGAATAAATATCCTGTTTACAAGTATTCAATTCTCTTTTTCCGCATATACTCCGAACAATAAAATTGCAAATTCGGGCAGGTTCAACGGTAAGTCGTGCTACTTATCCGTTAACCTGCCCGAAATGCTTTGTTTTGCATTAAAAGATTCGTTTTCAGATTCTTGCACCGAATTTTCGCGTAACAAATAACTTAACGTTACATTTAACCCATCCAAAAAGTACGGCTCTGCAACCGTGATTCATACATTACGACTGAAAAAGTTCGCAATGCCTTCCTCGGTATGGGTGATGACTGCCGCCTGCTGTTACAGCCCTTCGACGAATACCTTGCAGGCTTCCTCAAACATGTGTGCAAAGACCGCACTTGTTCGAGCTATAACGATTACCGCAAATGCCGTAACCGTCTTGCCGCTCTCCTCGAATACGAATCCCGTGTAAAGGATATTCCTTTCAAAGAACTGAAACGGGACTTTGATACCTTTGTCTTCAAGCATAAGGACATCTCCCCATCGTATCGTTGCGCGTCGATGAGCAGGGCCGGAAGATCAGCGACCCGCACGAATACGACCGCTCCATGTCCGTGTTGCGGATTTGTAACCAGAACTGCAAACACGCCAATCGGATTGGATCGATTTGTAACAAGGCTTATCACATCTGTAACAATCGTTATCGAAACGTTGCACACGACAGACTATTTTTGTCATACCAAAATAAATCAACTAATCTGATATGAAGAACAAGTTACTGCTATTCGGGTGTGTCTTTGCCGCCTCGTTCGGGGCATTCGTAGTCGGGCTTAATTTGGGAGGAATTTCCGGAGCGCTCGAATTCATTACCGCCGAGTTCGATCTTTCGGCCATGACCATGGGGCTCGTGACGAGCGCCATTATGATTGGCTGCCTGATAGGAGCATTGCTGGGAGGGCGTTACAGCGATAAATACGGCCGCAAAAACATGCTGGTCATTTCCTCCGTCATATTGACACTGTCGGCCGCCGGATGTGCTTTGGCAAGCAATGCCGCATGGCTGATTGCAGCCCGGTTCCTGGGCGGCTGCGGCATGGGAGTCCTCTCGGCCGTAATACCTATTTATATATCCGAAATATCCCCTGCCAAATGGCGCGGCACGTTCGTTTCGTTTTACCAGTTATTCATCGTTATCGGCATTCTTGCTGCCTATTGCGCCGATTTCGGGATGATTTCGTGGGGAAACAACTGGCGCTGGATGCTCGGATTGCCGTTGTTGTTCGCAGCGGGCAATCTGCTGATGCTGTTGTTTCTACCCGAAAGTCCGCGTTGGCTGATCAGACAAGGGGAATATGAGGCTGCCCGAAAAGCCATCGCCCGCATGGGGATTTCTTCCGAAGATGCGGCAGTCATGCTTGAAACACCGAAATCTTCGCAGAAAGGCGGGCCCAAATTATCCGAATTATTCCGCGGATCGACGGCATACATCGTCCTGCTGGGTTCGTTGCTCGCCGTATTCCAGCAAATCACCGGAATCAACGTTATCATCAATTACGCCCCTGAAATATTGCGGCAGACCGGTATCGGCGGAGATACGGCGCTTATGCAAGCCATCTATGTCGGAATAGTGAACTTTCTGTTCACGATAGTCGCCGTATGGCTGGTGGACCGTCTGGGCCGCAAGAAACTGCTTCTGTGGGGGTGTGCCGGATTGGTCGCATCGCTGGCGTACCTGACCTATGCCTTCGCTCAGCCGCAGCCTGACAGTATCGGGATTCTGATCGCCCTGCTTGTTTACATCGCGTTCTTTGCGGTGTCGCTTTCCCCGCTTATGTTCGTCGTTACAGCCGAAATATATCCCTCGGCCATCCGGGGCACGGCCATGGCGCTTTCAACGGGGATCAGCTGGGCCTGCGCATTTCTGGTCGTGCAGTTCTTTCCCGTCATGTTGGAGAGTTTCGGTGCGGCAATCGTTTTTGCCGGATTCGGACTCCTTTGCTTGGCTGCCTGGCTGTTTATCTGCATCTGGATTCCCGAAACCAAAGGGCGTTCGCTCGAAGAAATTGAAAAACAACTGCTAAAAAAAGAGTAAGATGTATTCCAAACCCCTTGTTATCGGTATCGGCGAATTTCTGTGGGATGTCTTGCCTACTGGCCGCAAAGCCGGAGGAGCCCCCGTGAATTTTGCCTATCACGCCTCGCAGAACGGTGTCGAAGGCTGGGCAGTCAGCGCTGTCGGCAATGACGATGCCGGACGCGATCTGTTGGCGATCACCGACAGTTATGGCATTCGTACGCTTATCGCCACAGTGAATAAACCGACCGGAACCGTCGATGTCGCGCTTTGCGACGGCCAGCCTTCCTACACGATTCACGAACATGTCGCATGGGACTATATTCCGCTCACGGAAGAGATGCTGTCTCTGGCGCACCGAGCCGGTGCCATCTGTTTCGGCACGCTGGCACAGCGCTGTGAAGTTTCGCATCGGACCACCTGCGCCATGGTCGAAGCCGTCCCGGCCGAAGCCTATCGCATATACGATATCAACCTGCGTCAGCATTTCTATTCGAAAGAGCTGATCGACCGGTCGCTCCGTATGGCGAACGTGCTGAAAATAAACGATGACGAACTCGTCCGGTTACAGAAGATGTTCGCGCTTCCGGAAGATACGGACGTTGCATGCCGCAAGTTGGCGGAACAATATGCACTTCGTATGGTCGTGCTTACCGGAGGGGATCGTTTCAGTTCCATCTATACAAGCGATCGCACCTCCGTGCTGCCGACTCCTCGGGTGAAGGTCGTCGATACCGTTGGTGCGGGCGATGCCTTCTCGGGAAGCTTGATCGGAGCATTGCTTACAGGCCGGACGATCGAGGAAGCGCACCGGACGGCCGTTGAAACCGCGGCTTATGTCTGCACCTGCGCAGGCGCATGGCCTCCTCCCCGAAAATAACCCGACCTAAAACCCGAATTTACCATGAAACAACTGACTACGATCTTAATGGCGCTCGGCACCATAGGTTGCGGAACGCACGGCAGTCCCTCGGACGCCGCTTCACAGGTGACGATGGCGTCACTGTTGGATGAAATGATTTCATACGACGCAGTGACCGGTTATCCGGCCGTGGATTACCGTGCGGCTCAGGTCAGCAGCTACGACCGCCGTACCGTTGCCCCTCATGAACCCGGCTGGTTCGCCAACGACGACGGAGCCGGATTCGAACGGCTCGACACGATTCGCGGCCGTGTCGAAAAGGTACTCTTCGATGAAAAGGGGCCCGGGGCCATAACGCGCATCTGGATGACGACCAACGATAAACGGGGAACGCTGCGATTCTATTTCGACGGAGCGGACACGCCAGAAATCGAGATTCCGGCTTATGACATGGCTCGCTTTCCGGCAACTGTCGGTACGGCCCTTTCGCTGACACATACGCATTATGAAGACGAACTTTCCAAAACCGGCGGCAACACGTTCTTTCTGCCCCTGCCCTATGCCCGATCCTGCCGTATCACACTCGAAGAGCCCGACTACACGGTCAAAATACCCCGATACTATCATATCGGATACAGAACCTACGCCAACGGAACGAATGTTCGGACTTTCTCGTTGAGAGAAGTGCGCAAGTTTGCGGACAGGATTGCGGAAGTGAACCGCAAACTGCTGTCACCCGAAACGTATACCGACGGAACGGAGTGTACCCGGACAGTCACCCCGATGTCGAACGGCACCACGTCGCTGCACCTGCCCGACGGAAACAAGGCGATCCGGTCGTTGACCATAACGCTCTCGGAATTCGATCCGGCAGATCTTGCCGAGATCATGCAGCAGACCTGGCTGCGTATCGATTTCGACGGCACACGCTGTGTGTGGTGTCCTTTGGACTGTTTCTTCGGAGCCGGCACCGGTGCACCGGTTTCATCGAACTGGTACGTCTCATCCGACGGCAAAGGCTCCTTTACGAGTCGTTGGGTAATGCCTTATGCGGAACATGCGGACCTGCGTATCGAAAAAAAGACCGATATTCCCTTTACAGCCGTAATCACGGGCTATGTCGATGATTTCGACCGTACAGCGCAGACACTCTATTTCCATGCGACTTACCACGATGAAACGGGTATTCCGGTCAACAATGATTATAATTCGCCGGACAATCTCGACTGGAATTTTACGACCATAACCGGTCGCGGGGTCTATTGCGGCGATGTGCTGTCGCTTTACAACCACTGTCCCGACTGGTACGGTGAGGGCGACGAAAAGATCTGGATCGACAACGATACGTTCCCGTCGTTCATGGGTACTGGAACGGAAGACTATTACAACTGTTCCTGGGCGCCTGTGGTGCCGTTCGCAACGCCGTTCGGCGGCGCTCCCCGGGCCGATGAAACATCGTCGCACGGACACAATACCTTCGTCCGAACCCGCAATCTGGATGTAATGCCTTTCGGGCAACGGTTGCGGTTCGACCTGGAAATGCTGAGCTGGAATCCCGGTGCGGTCGATTACCGGGCAGCAGCTTTCTGGTACGGGACGGCAGCGTCTGCGGCAACGGAGAAAAATTAACCTAAATACCATCAATTATGAAACAACTCTATTTCATGTTATGCATGGCTCTGATGCTGCTGTCCGGCATGCCGGCATCGGCTCAGAAGAGTTACGGCATTTCCGGAAAGGTGACCGATCAGACCGGAAACGGAATTGCCGGGGCATCGGTCATCGTCAAGGGAACTACGACCGGCACCTCGACCGGCAGCGACGGCAGTTACTCGCTGAACATAAAGGACGGGAATGCAACGCTCGTGTGTTCCTTTATCGGCATGAAGAGTGCCGAAGCCTCTGTAAATGGCCGGACAGAAGTGAACTTCACACTCGAAGCCGATGCCATCGGCCTCGAAGAAGTGATTGCGATCGGTTACGGCACGATCCGCAAAGAGGAGATCACCAGTTCGATCACCCGAGTGTCATCCGATGAATTTTTACAGGGCAGCGTCAGCAATCCGCTCCAACTGCTTCAGGGAAAAGTCGCAGGTCTGGGCATTTCCAAAACATCGGGCAATCCCAGCGGCGAGCTGAGCATCATGCTGCGCGGCATTTCGACGCTGGCAGCCTCTTCGGCACCGCTCATCGTGATCGACGGTGTGGCAGGCGGGTCCCTCAACGCCATTTCACCGGAGGACATCGAATCCATCGATGTTTTGAAGGATGGTTCGGCAGCGGCCATCTACGGAACGCGCGGAACGAACGGCGTGATTATCATCAATACCAAACGTCCGCAGTCGGGACGCGTATCGTTGGAATACAAAGGTTATGTCACTATCGACCGAATGCTCGACGAGACCTCCGACTATCCGGATGCCACGGAACTCCGCAGCCTGAAATCCCGGCTTGCAAAAGAAGATTCCCGCTTCGACCTGATCAACGATTTCAAGGGCGACACGGACTGGGTCCGGGAGATTACCCGCACGCCGGTCAGCCAGACGCACTACGTTTCGCTCCAAGGCGGAAATGCCCGGACGAATTACCTCGCCTCGGTAACCTACAACGACAAACAAGGTATCTACAAGGGCTCTTTCGACGAGTCGTTGACCGCCAAACTCAGCATCAACCACGCCATGTTCGACGACCGGCTCAAGATCGCCCTGAATGTCAGTAACAAAATCGTGACACAGGGGATCGTTCCGGACGATCTCTATATGCAGGCGCTCAGCCGGAACCCGACCATCCCGGTCTACAACGCCGACGGCTCCTATTATGAAAACAGCAACGGTGCCAACCCGGTAGGCTTACTGAAAGAGCAGAGCACCGAAAACAAGTACGACCAGCTGATGATGTCGGGACGGATTTCGATCGAGCCGGTCAAGGACCTGACGCTCAGTGCTACGGGTATTTACATGGGCGACTTCAACGATTACGCTTACAGCACGACCCAAAAGCATTATTCATCGACGATGGGCAGCACGCAGGGACAGGCCCGACTCTCCGGGGGCCACGGCGAAGACAAAACACTCGAATTGCAGGCCGACTATTCGCGCAAATTCGACCGCCATACGTTGCAGGCAACCGTCGGATACAGTTACAATGACTATATCCACCAATCTTCCGAAATGTATGCCTACGATTTCCCGATCGACGGATTCGGCGCATGGAATATCGGTTCGGCGAATTCGACGCTCGATGGCACCTCGAAGCTGACCAGCTACAAATACCGGGTCAAGCTGATCGGCTTCTACGGCCGTGTGAACTATAATTTCGACAATAAATACCTTTTTATGGCGAGCCTGCGCCATGAGGGAAGCGATAAGTTCGGAAAGAACAACCGTTGGGGTACTTTCCCGGCCGTAAGTGCCGGATGGCGGATCACGCAGGAAAAGTTCATGCGGGATGTACACTGGGTTTCCGATCTCAAATTACGGATCGGATACGGCATAACCGGCACCGCACCCTCGTCTGCCTACCAATATGTACCGCTATACAACTTCAGTACGGCGTACATGGGATATGACGGAGGTAAATGGGTAAACGGCATCGTCCCGACGAACAACGCGAACGATGATCTGAAATGGGAACGGAAGAAGGAACTTAACGTCGGTCTGGATTTCGCTCTTTTCGACAGTCGGTTCCGGGGCAGTGTCGATTTTTACAACCGTCGCACCGACGACCTGCTCTACACCTACACGGTCCCGACACCTCCCAATATCACCAATTCAATCCTGGCCAACGTGGGTTCGATGCGCAACCAGGGTGTCGAGGTGATGCTTTCCGGCGACCTGATCTCCCGCAAAGATATGGCGCTGTCGCTCAGCGGAAATTTCTCGTACAATAAGAACAAGCTGATCTCTCTTTCCAATGACAGGTACACGATGGAATACCTGACGCTCGGGGCGACCGGGGAGCCCATGCAAACCTATACGCACCGGCTTGAAGACGGTTGGGCCGTCGGCAACTTTTACGGATGGCGTGTCGATGGGCTGAAGAACAGTACGACATGGAATGTTGTCGGAGCCGAGAACTCGGACCCGAGCGAAGACAATAAGACCATTATCGGTAACGGTATGCCTAAAATGTTCGCCGCCTTGCAGGCCGATTATCGCTGGAAGGGACTTGACGTATCGGTGTCCTTTCGCGGAGCCTTCGGCTTCGATATTCTGAACGCCTACCGGATGAAGTATGAAACACTCGCCTGGCTGTCGAGTTTCAACGTGCCGAAGTCGGCTTATCAGAAGGTCGGAGAGTATTACAATTTCGCGCCGTCGATCTATTCGGACCGTTATATCGAGCCGGGCGATTATGTCAAACTCGACAATCTGACCATCGGTTACACATTCGATCTTTCGCAGCGCAACAAGGTGATACGCAGCATCCGGGTCTTCTGTACGGGCATGAACCTGCTTACGATCAGCGGCTATTCCGGCCTGGACCCCGAAGTGGCGATCGTCGGCCTCACACCCGGCGTGGACCCGATCAACAAATACCCTAACCTGCGTTCATACATCATCGGTGCATCGTTCAACTTCTAATGATCAAAACCATGAAACGAAAAATAATACGTCTGTCCGGAGCATGCGCACTCCTGCTGGCTTCATGCACGAATCTCGATCCGGATATTTACAGCGATATGACAATCGACAAGATTCTGGACGACAGCGAACAGAGTTCGGCCTACCTGCTGACGCCCATGTACGGGCAGATGCGCTGGTTCAACGAGGACCGCAGCATCTGGGATCTGACCGAACTCGGAACCGATGCCTGGGTCATTCCGACCAATTCGGACGGAGGCTGGTATGACGGCGGTATCTGGCTGCGGCTGGACAATCACGAATGGAAATCGACCGATCCCCATTTCAGCACTTGTTGGAGCCACTTGTGGTATGGCATTACGACCTGCTGCAACCGGGTGCTGCATCAGTTCGAAGAGGCCGGACTGGAGCTCGACGAGCAAACACTGGCTGAAGTTCGTGCCGTGCGTGCATTCTATTATTATTACCTGCTGTCTCTTTTCGGGAATGTGCCGATCATGGAGACCTACGACGTGCCGAAAGATTATATGCCCACGACGCGCGACCGGAAAGAGGTGTATGACTTCGTCGTACGGGAACTGCGCGAGAGCATGGACAAACTGCCCGAAGAGCAGCGGTACAGCCGTTTTAACAAGTGGGCAGCCAAGCATCTGCTGGCAAAGGTGTATCTGAATGCCGAATCGTGGCTCGGCAGTGAATATGCCGCCAAGCGCGACAGTACGCTCATCCTTTGCAACGAGATAATCGGGTCTACGAAATACCAGCTCGACGACAGCTTTTCCAATATTTTCAGTCTGCAAAGCGAAACGTCGCCCGAAATCATTTTCGCAGTGCCGTACGACGAAACGACGGGATCGCCGATTTTTCACTGCATCTATGCCAAAACCCAGCACTGGGCCTGCAAGCCGATCTACAACGCGGGATCGGGCGGTTACAATGGATTGCGCGCCGTGCCTTCGTACGTAAAAGAGACATTCGATGCCTCCGATCCCGATCATTACAATGACAAACGTTACAGGCAGAGTTACTGCATGGGACAGCAGTACGACTATCTCACCAAGCAGCCGCTCTATTTTACCGACGGTGTGACACCCTTCAATTATGTCAACGAAATCGCCTCGATCGACGCCGCCCGTGAATTCGACGGCTACCGCTTCGGAAAGTACGAGATCAAGATCGGCCAGAAGTGGGAGACCGATCAGGACTGGGTCGTGTTCCGCCTCGGAGAGACCCTGATGATGAAGGCCGAATGTCTGCTTCGCAGCGGAGATGCACAGGGAGCCACCGACATCGTGAACGAGGTGCGCAGACGCAGTTTCGACCCATCTCTGCCCCAATCCGTGCGCGAACTGACAGCCGAACAGTTGTCCGCCTCGACTGTCGTTGACGGCGTATCCGTGCCTTACGGTGAATTTCTGAAAGAGCTCGGACGCGAGTTCACGGGCGAAGGGATGCGGCGCGAACAGCTGATCCGATGGGATCTCTATGTAAACGGAAGCTGGACATTCCACACGCCCAAACAGAAGAAATATCTCGAATTGTATCCGATACCCTCTTCCGAACTGCTTTCCAACATTAACCTTCGCCAAAATGATGGATATTCTTATTAAAACAGACAGATGTCCCGTATCCGGGATCAGAGGCATGTTGTTCCTGATTGCCGTCCTATTTCTGCTGCCGGATTGCTCGTCGGCATCCGATACGGAGATTCCCGATCCGGAACCGCCGGGACCTGAACCTGTCGAAACAGGGACGCTGCTGCCGGATAACATAACGCTCGTGGCGCGCGTCACCGGACGTTCGGAAAGCGGAGAAACGATTCCCAATCCCAACCGAACGGACGCCCGGTTCAATATCGGACGTACCGATTACAGCAATATGTGGGATGCCGGCAACGGGACGGTCATGTGTGTATTCGGCGATAATTTCGACTACGGAGGCGGTAACTGGAAATCGAACGCCATCGCACTCTCTTCGGATCGTGACTTGACGGACGGACTTTATTATTCGGGGATGCTGATGGACGGCAATGCCGTAAAGGAGATCGTCGTCTCCCGGGCCAAAACCGGGCAGTATCCCGATGGTTCGGAATACGAAGTGACCTGCATTCCTACGGGAGGCATTGCGGTCGGCACCCGTCAGTACCTGAACTACATGAGTGTCCACGACTGGACCCCTACGGGTGATAACGATTATTGGTCGGTGAATTACAGCGAAATCGTTTACTCGGATAATTATGGGGCCGCATGGACCCGTTCGGGCGTCAAATGGAATGCCGACAGCAATTTCACGCAGATCGCCTATCTGAAGGAAAACGGGCTGGTATATATGTACGGCACACATTCGGGACGTTACGGCAACGTCTATCTGGCGCGTGTCAGCGAAACGAAGCTCCTCGACAAATCGGCCTACGAATACTGGACGGGCGGCGGCTGGGAGCGCGACGAACAGGCGGCAGAGCCCGTCGCACGGGGAACGGCGTCTGAAATGACCGTTGCCTACAACAGCCGTTACAAACGGTATATGATGATGTATCTGTCGGTCAATCAGCGGGCCATCGTTTACCGGGACGCCCCCTCTCCCGAAGGAGACTGGTCGGGCGAGAAGATCATCATGTACGAGGATGGCAATGCGCTTTACGCTCCCTACATTCACCCGTGGTTCAACGAAGACGACGAATTGTGGTTTGTCATCTCTCATGCCGTGCCTACATGGAATGTTTTCCTGATGCGTGCCGACCTCGACTGGGATCAGGCGGGGATCAATCTGCTCGCAGAAGGAGGTTTCGAAGAACACCCGACTCAGGCGTTGAGCTACAAGACGATGTGGCATATGAATGCGGCGGCCCTCACTTCGCGCGATGCGCACAGCGGCAAGATCGCCTGCCGTTTCTCAAATACGAATTCCGGCGAGTGGCAGGACGTATGCACTCAGACGGTTTCCTTGCAGCAGAACGCCGATTACACGGTCGAGTGCTGGGTAAAATCCGAAGAGGCGCTTCCCGAGGGTGCCTACGTCGGGGTCCGCTTGCCCGACGGAACGATCCACGACATAACAGGCACAGCCCGGGCCGGCGAATGGACACGCTTCGGTTGTGAATTCAATGCCGGTCAGGCTGTAAGTGCCGATGTCTTTTTCGGAGTTTGGGGCGCTCCCGGAATGACGCTCACCGTAGACGATATTTGTCTGAAACCCGTAAAAACAGAATAACCTACAACCAAAAAACAAAAAACCATGAAAAACCGTTATTTCGCAATGTTACTTTTGCTGTCCGCTGCATGCGCCGCCGGATGCACCGACGATAAAGAGGAGGGCGGCAGCGACATCAAACTCAATCCCGATCCGACGCAGCTTTCGAACATCACCCTGATGAAAGCCACGTTCGCGGCGGACGAGTTCAATATGATTTCCGAACCCGGCTTCGAGCTTTTCCCCGATGAAGCGATCGACTACCGTTCGCTCTGGTATTTCGAAGGAGCGTACAAGGAGCCTTCGCTGGTGTCGAAGCACACGCAGGCACACAACGGTCAGGTCGCCCTGAAACTCGAAAATCCCAACGACGGCAACTGGTGCGATGCCTGCCTGCAATCGATCGCACTCAAAAAGGGAAAGGATTACACCTTCTCCTGCTTCGGACAGGCTTCGTGGACCGGAATGAATGCCTTTACGGGCGTCCGGCTGGAAGGCGGCCCGATTTACGACGGACAGGCAGGCGATTGGAATCCCGATGTATGGACCGAATTCACCAAGGAGTTCAATTCCGGCGACTATACGCAGGGCAATGTGTTTTGCGGAGCGTGGGGCTATCCCGGAGTATGGGTCGCACTGGACGATTTCAGACTCGTTCCGACCGGCACCACCCAGACCTCGACCAAATTGGACGCCTGCCTGGCAACGGGAACCGTTTCGAACGCTTCGTTTACGGATATTTCGTTTGCAGGTAAAGCCGTCATCTGGGCCGGACCGAACAATACGGTTTCCATGGCGCTGGCCGATGTTTCGGCCGGAGGCAAGCATTATGCAAACGCATTCGCATTGTCGAACGACATGAATCCCGATGATGGATTCTATATCGCACAGGTTTCGCCCGGCAGCGACGGTATCGTTCCCATTCTCGAACCGTCGGGAGACGGTGAAACCGCCTGTGTTCCGACGGCCGGTGTGACCGTCAACGGCAAACAGTATATCCATTATTATTCGTTCAAGTCGCTCGATCCCGAAGACAGCGACGCATGGACGGCGAACTTTTCCGGATTGTTATCATCGGCAGACGGCGGTAAAAGCTGGACCCGCGAGATACGCGGACGTTGGAGTGGAGCAGGACATTTCGTACAGGCGGCATTCTATTTGAGCGACAGGTATCTTTACATGTTCGGTTCGGACGCAGGCCGTTCCACGCCCAAGATATACGTCGCGCGTATCAAAAGCGACGGTGATATTGCAACAGCGGCCAACTGGACCTATTGGGACGGTACCGACTGGGTGGCGGGAGATCCCGAATCGGCGGCGGCGATCACCTATGGCAACGCTTCCGAAATGTGCGTAACCTATAATGCGGCTCACAAACGCTATATTATGGTTTACCGTTCGGGAACGACGGGCGGTCTGGTCTACCGCGATGCCGGTTCTCCCGAAGGCGACTGGTCGGGTGAAAAACTGCTGGCGCTCGACAATGCCAATCAGGGCGGCTGGTTCTCGCCATCCGTTTATCCCTACTCGTCGGGCGACAATATGTATTTTATCGTTTCGCAACTGTAACTCCCTCTGACATCCGACGGAACCTGGCCGTGTCATGCACGGCCGGGTATCCGTTTTTAAGATCCGACTTTATGCACAAGATCATTTTACCGCTGATAAGTTGTATTCTGTTCGCCTGCTCGCCGCACGGCGGGGAAAACCTGCTCGCCGACGGCGGATTCGAAGAGTCTGCGAAGATGTGGGACATCGGAAAGTCCGAATTGACATCCGAGGCACATGCGGGAAAGTTCGCCTGCGCCCTGTATGTCGAAACGCCCCGTTATATACCTGTCTGGTCCGACATCTGCATACAGAAAATAAAAGTGATGCCCGGAAAGGAATACCGGCTTTCCGCATTCGCCCGCATGTCACTGCCTCCGCTGACGAACGGCGTGTATATCGGCATGCGCCGGCCCGACGGCAGTGTCTTAAAAGACAGACTATTTCTGCTGTTCGGCAGGGATTGGACCCGAATGGCGCTGGATTTCGATTCCGGCGAGGAGCAGGAACTCATTGTTTTCTGCGGCGTCTGGACAGACCGGAATTCAACCTATTTTGTCGATGATTTCAGCCTGAATATGATAAAATAATTATAAATTCGCGTATTATGCCGCATCGCTCAATCCGTCTGTTTTTACTGCTTGCCATATGCATGATGACGAACGGCTGCCGTCGTGAATCGATCTCGGAGCCCAAGCGTCATTATGTGATCGGATTCTCCCAATGCACCAACGACCTGTGGCGTCAGATCATGATGATCCAAATGCAAGCCGAAGCGGCCAAATATCCGGAATTGAGCATCGTGGTCAGCAATGCGCATAACAATACGCAGTTGCAGATCGATCAGATCCGGGAATTCATCGAGGCGAAGGTCGATCTGCTCATCATCTCGCCTAACGAATCGGAGCCGGTGACACCGATCGCCGTCGAAGCCTTCGACATGGGAATTCCGACGATCATTTGGGACCGTAAAATACATTCGGACCATTATACGACCTGTATCAGCGCCGATAATTACGACATAGGCCGTGACGTAGGACGCTATATCAATACCCTGTTGCCCGAGGGGTCCACGATTCTCGAAATCACCGGTCTGATGAGCTCCTCACCCGCGGTGGAACGACACAAGGGATTCCTTGCCGAAGCGAGTGAAAGCTATTCGGTGCATACGATCTCCGGGGATTGGAAACCCGAAGTGGCAAAAGAGCGCATAGAGGCGATCGGACAATACCGGAATATCGACCTGATTTTCGCCCATAACGACGATATGGCGCTGGCGGCCTACGATGCGATCAATGAAGCCGATTCGCTCAGTGCGCAGCGGATAAAATTCATCGGAATAGATGCGCTCGTCGGAGTAGATGCGGTTCTCGACGGCAGACTGCAAGCCTCATTCCTCTATCCCACGGGAGGAGACAAGGTCATGGCGATCGCCCGGCGTATCCTTCTTGGCAAACGGGTAGAGAAGAGCTACCAACTGCAATCGGCACTCGTCGATTCTCACAATGCCTACACGCTCAAGGCGCAGCAGGAACAGATAGTCAGTTATCAGGAACAGATCAACAAACAGAAAACGGTCCTTGAACAATATGACCGGAGCGTTGACAATCTGAAATATTCATTGTGGGCCGTCATAATTATCGCCCTTATTGCGGGAGGAATGGGTATCTATGCCATCCGATTGAATCTGCGTCTCCGACGCCGCAACGAAATTCTGACCGCAAAAAACACAGAAATCGAAATTGCCACCCGTGAGTTGATGGACAAACATGCCCAGATAGAGAATGTAACGGCTCACAAATTACAGTTCTTTACGAACATTACCCACGAAATCCGCACTCCGCTGACGTTGATCCTCAATCCGCTCGACAGCATCGTCAAGCGGGAAAAGGACCCCGAAATTCAACGTAATATCTGGACGATTCAGCGTAACGCGCGCCACCTGCTGAATGTCGTGAATCAGATTCTCGATTTCCGAAAGATCGAAAATAATAAAATGATGCTTACGCTGAAACAAGTGGATATCGTGCAGTTTACGCAAGAGATACTCAGTTATTTCGAGACTTATGCCGAAACGGAAAAGATCGTCTATAAATTCCGTACGGACACGCCGCATCAGCAGTTGTGGATCGATACCGATAAAATCGAACAGGTGTTGCTCAACCTGCTTTCCAATGCTTTCAAATATTCGCCCAAATACGGTACGATCCTGGTGTCGGTGACAGACAACGGTCCGAGTGTACTGATCGAAGTCGAGGATAACGGGAAAGGTATAGACAAAGAGAGCCTTCCCCGGATTTTCGATCGTTTTTATGCGCTCAAAAACACATCGAATTACAGTACGGGGATCGGATTGCACCTGACTCGGGAATATGTCGAGCTGCATCATGGACACATAACGGCGGATAGTCTTCCGGGGGCCTATACCGTTTTCCGGGTCGAATTGTTCAAGGGAAAATCGCACTTCGGAGAAAATGCCGCTTTCGACGAAACTCTTCCGACGAATTATCTTGCGGACGAGGTGATCGACGACAATAAGGTCGATGCGCTATTAGCCAAGAAATACGACGAAACGATCGTCATTGCCGAAGATGATCCCGAGATACTCGCCTATCTTAAGGACGAACTTTCAACGAACTTCCGCGTTATTGCCGTCAATAACGGTTACGATGCCGTCAAAGCCGTGATGGATAATGAAGTGTCGCTGATTCTGAGTGATGTGCTGATGCCCGCGCTCAACGGATTCCAGTTGTGCAGCAACATAAAATCGAATATAGCGACCTGTCATATTCCGATCGTGTTGCTTACGGCTCTTTCGGATGACAACCAACGGATTTACGGAATTGCAGAAGGAGCCGATGAATATATTCACAAGCCGTTCAATATGCAGTATGTCCGTCTGAAAATTATCCGGATCATCGAAGAGCGGAGGCGCCTTGCCGATACGTTCGCCCAAAAATTCGGCCGTCTGACGAGGCACGAAGCCGCAAACCTCCCTTGCGTGGACGATGTGTTCCGGGATAAGCTCTTCGACCTGATCGAGGCGCAGCATAGCGACAGCAATTTCAAAATCGAACTGATGAGCGATATGTTAGGCATGTCGAGAATATTGCTTTATCGGAAAATTACAAGTATTTTCGGAATGTCCCCGTCGGATTTACTGCGCAATTTCCGGTTGCAGAAGGCTGTTCAGCTATTAACAGATCAACGGCGCAATGTAAGCGAAGTCGCATATACAGTAGGATTCTCGTCCCCCGCTTATTTTGCAAAATGCTTCAAAAGCGTATACAATATGACCCCGACGGAATATATGTATCGAACGCAGAAATAGAGATATAGCCTTAATTACGAAACACTTGAGTCAGACCCTATCTCTGGGAAGGCTCGAAATGTCAATCGCTGGATATTTACAAAAACATCCGTTTTCGATTCCAATCCAAAAACTACCGCTTATAGTCAAGCCCTTCTATGACGAATCGATGATCCGGCTCCGTCCGGAAAGTATCCGTATAGGGCGAGTAACTCCTCACCACCACCCTCCCGTTTTTCGCATCTATGCCCAGAATACGCAGAAAACCGTTGCCTCCATTCACCGAACCAACGGTCCCGGCCTGATAATTAGCCATCATCTGACAAACTCGGTTTCCATGTACGCCCTCACTTATCAGACATCCGGTCCCATCGTTCAGCACATGGCCGCTGAACACAAAAACGAGGTTTGAATACAGGCCGATCAACCTGTCCCACATCCGTTATTGACCGAACCCGAGGATTTGTCTTTTCCAATACCATAACTCTCCGGCAGCCATTTGTCCCCAGACCCCATGCGAGTATCATCCGAATAGAGGTAAGCATGTGTGTTAATAATGACTTTATGCCGAGGATGTGCGTCAATGACGGCTCCGGCCCATGCCAATACACTGTCTCGAGGGCCAAATTCGAGTGACAATACGAGCCACTTCACACCTCCCGTCCGAAACGTATACCATACGTTCTCCATTTTCGAAGGCCCCTCCGAAATTTTTGGTCCGGGCATATTTGTCATAAGGAAAATAACGGTTGAAAAGTCCAGAATCCCGAGTCCTCGTACGTCCTTTCAATCCCAGATCGTGATTCCCGACAGCCATGACATAAGGCACTTTACCGTCGAGGCGGCTCATTGCCTCAGCCGCCACCTTCCATTGGCTTTCAGCATTACGGTTCGTAATATCGCCCTGCTGAAGCACGAAAGCGATGCTGTCACAGTGGGCCGCAATCCATTCCGTCTGAGAATTGAAAATGTCAGGATGGGTTTCCGCATAATTTTGCGTATCAGGCATAAGAACAATTCGGACAGGCTTTTGTACCGCACACGACATCTCCAACACCGCCAGACACAGAAACAGAATTTTGATTGCCGATTTCATGATAACATTTTACATAACATTTCAGAATCAGGTTCCAACCTCTCAAAGATAAAATGTACGAGGGGACCGAAATAATCCGGTCCCTCATACTATCAGTTATCATTACAAAGCAAAGTAGGTTCGGGGCCCCGACTCCTTGCTGCCGGCATAACTATAAGGCATCAATACAACCCCGGTATTCCCGACCGTGAAATGCGGAACCCCGTCCGATATCCTCTTTTCAAATCGGGCAAGCAGAGCTTTGCGCGCTTCGGGCGTATCCAACGCCATGCCGGCGAAAGGTTCGGGATTTTCATCAGCAGTAATCCGCTGCGCCAATGCCAGCGGGCCGTAGCTGAAAGCAACCCATTTCTTTCCATTGACACCCGACTGAATATCGGCCCGAAGCCGGTAATCGAGCACGATGCGCATCCGGTCGCCCGGTTTCCACGTTCTCTTGACCGTGACATAACCCCGCTTGTTGGTGGTACATTTCACCTCCGCACCGTTTACCTCCACGCGTTTCAGCTGCGTGTTGACCGGCACCCGGAACTCAATGGCGTACTCCTTGTATATATGGGGCTGGCGAACAATATTCACCGCAACGTTTACCTCGTCGCCCAACGGATAATTGCCGGAAATGATCAACTGCCCGCCGCCGAATTTGGTATTAACCGTCACAACGGCCGGAGTCAGCATATTGAGGGACAAACAATTATCGATCTCGCCTGCAATATGGTCCGCCATAAGCTCCATCGCCCGCGGGGCACTCGAATTACAGCAGTGAATCTTATTCACATAAGGCGGACGGCTTTGGTTGGGCGCGGTATAGTAACAACCGTCCACACCGTCCGTATGCTGGTGTCCGAACAGATCATTGAAAGTACACCTTTCGGCTTCGTCCATGAACTTGCTCATACCTGTCAGGTCGAAAAGCTGCAAGCAGAGCTGAATCCAGGTCACATTACTACAATTTTCCACCACGATCTGCCGGGGATCGAATGCCGTATCATAAGCGAAACACTCCTTATTGCCGTTATACTCCGCAGCCCGGCTCCATACACCGCCCGTTGTAAGCAGATGGTGTTTGCGCACGCTCCCCCATGCCGCCTGCACGGCTTTGAGATACCGAGCATCGCCCGTCACCTGATACAACCGGAAATATCCCAGCAGATTCGACAGCAATTGGTAGGCTTTGCCATCGCCCGGTTTCACCAAATCGGCCCCGGACGTGAGCATCTCGCCCAGCAGATGCAGGTCCGCATTGGCTTCGCTCACGGAGACGATATGTTCGGCAAAATCAAGGTAGCGCCGTTCCCCTGTCCGCTCGTAAAGCATCACAATGGATTCGAGCAGCGTCGTGGAAGACATACCGGCCCGCGTGCCGTTTTTGGTCAGATCGTTTCTTCCTTCTCCGAACGTAGCGATCAGCAGGTCGCCCATCCGGCGACAGGCATCCAGCACCCGCTCATCGGGGAAGAACGATTCGTAGGTCAGCAGTCCATAAAGATTATAGCGGTGCGTCCAGACATCCCACATGTACTTCGTTCCGTCGCCGGGTTTGGCCATGAAGGTCGAAGCGGCATCATAGGTTCCCATGTAACCGTCCGATAGTTGTGTGGCGATCAGACGCTCCACGACGCTGTCCAGCACCGCTTTGAGCTTTTTGTCACCGGTATGATGATATGCAAGAGTCGCCGCATGGAGCCACTTGCCGACATGTTCGCCCTGCCACGGATGTTTGCCGGGACGCGACTCGAAACCTTTGAGGATGAAATCCTCTCCGGCTACATACCACAAACGATGGTTACGCCACAAATCCATCCGTTCGCCGAACAGGCCGCCGTCGTACTGCGTAAACATCGGCCACCAGCGGTCGGGACAGACTTCGGCTTCGCGTTTGGCTGCAATGCGGGCATCAAAATTCGGGTTTTCGGGCATCATACGTGCCCCAACCGATTCGCGCCACTCATGGAGCATACGTTTCAGCTCTTCAACCTTTTCGGGCATCCGAGCGGCGAGGTCGTGCTTCTCGCTGATGTCCTTCGACAAGTCGTAGAGTTGCACGGTACCGTTCTCATAATATTCGATCAGTTTGTAGTCCCCGTAACGGACCGCGCCGCCGGGACTCTGCAAACCGTGATTGCTGTAATGTGGGAAATGCCAGAAAATGGGACGGTCCTTCATCTTTTTCTTCCGGAGCAGCGGCGAGATATCCACACCCTCTGCTCTGTTGCCGCGGGGAAGCGGCGTTCCCGTCAGGCTGAGAAGCGTCGGATAGAAATCGACGCTGACCACCGGTTCGTCGCAATCGCCGGACTTCGATCCGGGAGCCTTCACAACCATCGGCACGCGCAGACCGCCCTCGTACATCCACCCCTTGCCGCCGCGCAGCGGAAGCATCGAACTGGAATAGGCCATATCGAGCTGCTCGGGCAGGATGACGCGGTTGGGACCGCCGTAATTGGCGGCCGACATGCCGCCGTTGTCGGCGAAAAAGACGATCACCGTATTTTCATAGAGCCCCAGTTCTTTGAGTTTGGCGACAATACGCCCCATACTTTCGTCCATGCTCTCGACCATCGCCGCAAACTCCACATTGTCCTGAATCTGCTTGATCTTCACCCGGCGATGCGGCAAAGCCTTGTGAGGAGCATAGGCCGGATCGTCCAGACAGCGCAGCAGCTCTTCGGCCGAAGCAGGATCGGGATCATCGGGGTTTCCTTCCAGAATAAAGGGCGGCAGCTCCGACGGCGGCATCGAGCGCAGTTTCTTCCGATATTTCTCCACCAGGTCCGCCCGGCCCTGAATCGGATCGTGTACGGCGAAATGAGACATGAAAAGAAAAAACGGCTCGTTCCTATTCTTCTCGATATAACGAAGCGCCTCGTCCGTAAGACGATCGGTGAGATATTCACCCTTTTCACCGTCGAAGCCGTTCATACCAAACGGAGCCATATAGCCGCGGGCGGGCCATCCCTTCAAGTAACCGTGCGGGATGTGCATGTCGAAACCGTGCTCCTCGGGTGTGGAGCCCGTTTCGCCCAGATGCCACTTGCCGATGATGGCCGTATGATAGCCGTTATCGTGCAGTGTCTCGGCGATGGTCGGCACTCCGGCGGGAAGATCCTGATTGACCTCCACGTTGCGTAACTGCTGGAAAGGAAACTCCCGACGGCCAGGCAGCCAGTCGGTCATATTGATAGTGGCCGGATAACACCCCGTCAGGATGCTCGCACGGGCCGGTGAGGAGACGTGGCAGGTCGTATAGGCATTGGTGAAGCGCACACCGTCACGTCCCAGCGCATCGATGTTGGGTGTTTCGTAGAAGCGGCTGCCGAACGAGGCGATGTCGCTCCAGCCGAGGTCGTCCACCAGGAAGAAGATTACATTGGGTCGCTGCGGAGCGGCCGCCGCACGACCGGAATCCTCGGAGGCTCCCTGCGCCCCGGCGGCGGAAGCACTTCCTGCCGCGGAGATCATTGCAGCGTTGAATAACAGCGCCCGGTTTACATAATTCTGAATTTTCATCGGTTTATCAGTTTATTATAGGTTCGGTATTGTTAAGGTAATTCCCGCGGTTCGGTCAGGTAGTGCACCTCGGAACAAGGATCGTCGGAAAGCGTCGCAGCGAAAAGCACGACTTGCCGGTCGTCGGGCAGACGCAGTTCCCGGGCTCCGCGAGGTATTTCGAGGCACACCTTGTAAAGATAGGTGAACACGTAGGCTTCATTGCGGTCGGCTGGATTGTGGCGATGGGTTCCAACATGAGCCAGACGCCCTTCACGCACGTAAGAAGTGCCGTAATCGGCCCAGCCCCATTGTCCATAATATCCGGAATAATAAGGCACCCGGATAGCATGTTTCACGCCATCGACCTCCACGACCGCATCGCGGTCGCCCTCGGAAGAGGCTACCAACAGGTAGAGTTTGTCGTAACCACCCGCAGGCAGGGCGATCGTCTGTCCGCTACAACGAACAGCGTTCCCGAAATCGGGTTCACCGATACGGAAACCGATCCCGTCCGCTACGACCCGCCGGGTCAGCAATTCTCCGGAATAGGAGTTCCACAGCGAATCCATATTCGCCAGCGCACAAAAAGCGTCGGACGAGATCACCGTCGCATTAAACGGCAGTGCCACCTGTTTCTGCCCGTATTCCGGAACCCGAACGGCTGGCTCCGCCAGCCGCACACGATAGGTTTTCGGAGCGTAACGACCGACCGAAACCAACAGTTCTCGCCCGGTAAAGAGCGCAGGACCTACGGGCTCTTCGATCCCGTTCACCTCCTCGGCGGAAACTATCTCCGAAGGAAATTTCAGCCGGGCCTGCCGCGCAGCGCCCGCGGTCTCATAGACGCGGACGATATATCCATCGCCGTCCTCGGCCTTCTTCACGGCTTTGACCGCCACTCCGTCATCAGACGATCCGACAAAACCGTAGCTGCGCCCCAGCACCCCGGCATGCCGGGGTGCGGAGAAGGTCAGCAACCGCTGGTTGAGCTGCTCGCCCTTGCGGACAATCTCCCCAACGACGTAATCGCCCGCATGCCCCACAATCGAGTAGGTGAAACGGTGATGCCCGATGTCGAGCGCAGACTGAAACGGGAAATATTCACCGTCGGCCGTCGGGGTGTGAAGCAACGTCAAGCGCAGGTTGTCGTCGGAGGGTTTGTCCCAGCCGTATTTGCAATCATTGAGCACCGCGACTCCATAGCAACCGTCCGGCGTACCCATTCCGGCCCAATGCTGGGCATAGACCTCGTATTGTGTCGGTGTATTATTGCCTCGCTCGACCGTGCCGATTCCCAAGTCGTAACGAGCCTTCGGACTTTCGAAACTCATCGGGAACTGCGCTTTGAGCAAGGTACGCGGCGACCGCCAGTCAACCTCCGTGCATACGTCGATACGGTCGTCCACAGCACCGTCTGTAAGTGAAATACGCTGAACGATTTCCGAGGCTCCGTAACGACGCACCACGCGAAGCGTCGCCCGCAGCAGTCCGCACTCCTCGACAGTGATCTCGGCACACTCGCCCACTCTTTCGGGCTGGCGGTCCACGACCTCTTTGAGTATCTCCCAGGCGGGCCAGCGGTCCGACTTGTTTTCCGGGAAAGCCACGAGACCGAAGAATCCGCCTTTGCCAACCAGTTCCCGGCCATACCGCTTGTCCAAGACCGAAACGATGTCGCCCCGTTCGTCGAGTGAAACACGGTAAACACGATTCTCCACCGTCCGTCCGAAAGCTTTCAACACACCGCCCGAGAACGCCCAGCGCACGGGGCGCGCGTCGTAGACGGCATATCCCACCGCAGGCACGTCGGCAGCGAACAAGAACCGCATACGGCCTTCATGCACCGAAAGCACCTGTGCCGGAACGCGGCGGCCGTCGGGTCCATAGACCGAAACCCCTTCCCAACCTGCCGGAACAGCCACCTCCGCCTCGGCAAGCGTGCGATTGCGGTAAGCCGACGGATTGTAGACCACGACGGGCTCCCCTTTGGTACGGGTATCGAGCAGCGATGCGACAGCCCCCGTGGCCGTCTGAGTCATGTCGGCAAAACGACTTTGGGCAATCAGATAGTCATTCCACGTAAATTCGTAAGCGCGAGGAATGCTTGTACCGGTCAGGTCATCGTGGAACTGATGCCAGATGAAACGCCGCCATTCCTCGTCAAGCGCCTGTTTCGGATAATCAAATGCTCCGAGGTAGTCGGCTATCACACTGCTACGCTCGGCAGCATCGGCCAGTTGTTCGCTACGTCGGTTGAAACGTTTGAGTTCCGAATGGGCCGTATAACAACCCGTACCGTGAACGTCCATCAGTAACTCCCCGTCGTAAACGGGCAGTTCGGGATGCTCCGAAAAAGGCAGATAGTCCTTATACAACTGATCGGCCCGGGCCACGATCAGCTCCACTGGCCCGTCGCTTCCGAGATAACGGAACAGGTTTCGCACAGTGCGCGGCAGCGGAGAACCTCCCCTGTCGCCGCGCTTCTCGGTGGAACGGGTCCCGTAATAACGGTATGCCGTTCCGATCCCGCTCTCTTCAGCGCGCCGGACCAATTCCTCGCTCCGGGTCAGGTCGCCCGTGGGATTCCAGCCGTATCCCCCGCCGTCGAGCGCCGCCATGACCTGTGCACCGTCAACACCGCGCCACAATCCGATCTGGAAAGGATATTTCTTATCCCCGTGAAAAGGCCGCGTGCGCCAACCGAGCTTCTGGGTTGAGAACCCGATCAGCCCGCAATGGGCGGCAATCGTAGGCAGCGTATATCCGAATCCGAAACAGTCCGGCAAGAAAATATCGGTCGCTTTCCGCCCGAATTCCGACTTGAAGAACTCCTGTCCCAGCAAAACGTTGCGGAAGAAGGACTCCGCCGAAGGCACGTTCGGGTCCGTGGCATCCCACGTACTGCCGGTCAGGTGCCAGCGATCCTCGGCCACGTATTTTTTCAACCGCTCGTAACGCTCAGGGTAATACTCCTTGGCCCAGGCATATTTGACAGCACCCTCGAAATTGAAGAGATAACCGGGATAATCCTCCAACAGCTGGAAATTCTGGTCCAGCGTGTTCAGCAGGAATTCGTCAATCGACCGTTGTACGTCCCAACGCCACTGGGTGTCGAAATGGGCGTTCGACACGAGATAGGCACGGTATTTCTTCGCGGGGGTCTGTCCCTGCGCCTGCTGCGCCGTACCTGCGAAAAGCATCACGGCAGCAGCGCAAAAAAAGGGCTTCAATCCGTAATGTTTCATTTTATCTTAGGTCTGTTATCTTCAAAGACGATAGCGCGGTCGCGGAAAACCAGCGTGTCGCACACCTCGCACCGGTTACCGTCGGCCCGGTCGTAAGCATATTTCAGGTAGAGCACGTCGCGTTTGCGGGGTTTCTCGACAGTACCGCCCCACTCGGCGTCGTTCTCCACATACCGGCCAGTTCCGGCAACGTCGATGGCGGCGTTTTCCTGCGACGAAACGGTGATCTCGCCGTCGGTCACAGAGAGCCGCAGCGCGAATTTCTCCCCCTTGATCTGCCAGCCGCCCACGACGTCGCTCATCGAAACAGTCGTCAGGCTGACCGTTTCGTTTAGCTCCAGGTCGGCAGTGCGGTAAACGATCCGGTCGATCTCCTCGCCGGCAGGATTTTTCACGATCAACGCACCGCGTCGCAACCATTTGCCATGATAAGGATTGACGTATTTCACGCCGAAAAGAGTGTAGTTCTTCGGAGTGATCTCCCAATGGGCAGCCTCGTGCAGGTCGGGATTGGCCACAGCAGCCCGCCCCGAAAGGATCGAATCGACCCGGTCGGCTTCGGTGATGCGCATCGGAATCACGTAAACCCCCTTATGGGCATGGGGATCATCGAAGAATTCATCGGCGAGCTGCACCGTAATCAGACCGTTGAGCTTGCCTTGGGGAATCTCGACGCTGCCGTCGGTCGAAAGTTTGTAATAGCGCGAAGGCAGGACCCGAATCCGTTCGTCGTTTTGGTTATAAAGGTTGTCGCTCACCAGCGATTCGTCCACTTCGTAATAGACCCGGCGCGAAATGTCGTTGTGGATGTAGACTCCGCCCAGCACGACGCCGATATTGAATTTGTGGGCCCGGTCCAGCGAGTTGTCGAGCACGTCGTTGCCCAGCGAAAGCGTCCGGACAGGATACTGAAACGGGAAGCAGACCGTCTGATAGTCGAAATCCTCGTAATCGAAGGGTTTGTTATGGCAGGCACTCAACAGCACGGCTGCCGACAGGAAAGCAAATATCTTTTTCATTTTTCCGAAATTTATCAATTCCATCCGTCGTTCTGGATCAAACCCTTCACCACATCGTCGTTGGGGATGGGTCCGTAGATCATATAACGTTCGAAAACACGCTCCTTGACATCGACAGCCGTCAGGCCGCCGTCGAAAGTTCCCCGCACCGGAGCGTTCATGGCATCGTAGTCCAGCCAGCGGCGCACATCCCAGAAACGGACCTGCTCGAAACAGAGTTCAAGACGGCGTTCGTTGCGAATCAGCCGTTGCATGTCAGCCGGCGAGGTGATCGAAGCCAGGTAGGAGTCGGGCTGGTCGAGACCGGCCGTTTCGCGCAATTTCGCCATCACATCCCTGGCCGAATAGGTGTTCGGGCCCGTTCCGTCCGGCCCCCAGGCTTCATTGGCCGCCTCGGCATAGATCAGAAACGCCTCGGTAAAACGCATCAGCGTATTGAAATGGATGGCCGGGACCACATTCCCCGTTTCGAGACTCACCGATTCGTTGGTAAACTTCCGCAGGTAATAGCCCGTACAAGTGGAATACTCCGTACGGTTAATGCCGTTGCTGGGATGGTCTACCGTATTGATGACCGAACCTTTGAATACCATTCCGTTGTAAATGACATACTGAGCCAGCCGGGGATCGCGTCCTTCGAAGGGATTCCGTTTGTCGAACCCGGAACCGTCGGCATCGATCGGATAACCCGACTTCATCGGGAAGGCGTCTACGAAATTCTGCGAAGGGCTTACACGCCCGCTGCCGTTGAGACTGGGCGGAAATTGCGCTTTTTCGAGATTACTGCTGTTGGTGTAATCTTCCCGCCAGAGGATATCTTTATTACTCTTATCGAGGTAGAAGACCACGCGGTTGGGCGTCAAGTTGCTCAATCCGCCGAAAGCGTCGATAACCTCAGCCGCAGATTCAGCTGCTTTCTCCCACAGTACGGTATTGTTCGCCGGGTTGAACGCCGGGCTCGCCGCAAGCAACCGTACTCGTGCCCGCAGCATCTTCATGGCCAGTCCCGAAATACGGTTGGTATTGCGCGAACCGTAAACAGCATCGTAATCCTCCTTGTCGGGCGTACCGGTCGGGGCGTTCTCATAGCGATCGGGCAACAGTTGCAACGCCCGTTCGATATCCTTTTCGATCTTTCCGACGCATTCCGTGAACGGAAGCCGTTGCAAACCGTCCTGCTCCTGTTTCGAGGAGATAAAGCAATCCATATAAGGCACGCCCAGCAACTCCCCCGAAGAAGATCGGCCAGCATGCGCTTGCAGAATGAGCGAATGGTGGTAGGCGCGCAGCGCATATGCCTCGCCTTTGAGCCGGTTGGGGAAGTGCTCGGCACGCCATTCGGAAGTATAAGACCACTTCACATCGTCAACGATCCGATCGAGGAAATAGTTGATATAAGCGATCTGCGTATAATTCCGCCACTGTGAAAAGGGATCGCTCGTCGAACGCCAGGCCCCCAGGGCGGCCAGCATGTAACCATTGGAAATGTTGTTCGAATGGGCGTCGTCCACAGCCACTTCCGTATAGTTGAGCGTGGTGGGCAGGTTGTCGTAGGCTTTCAACAAGATGCCTTCGGCCAGAACCGGATTCGCAATGACATCCTCACGGGTGAGCACATTGTCCTTGCCCGGCTCGACAAAATCGGTGCATCCGGTCGTACCCGCAAGAACAGACAGGGCTGCTATGATGGTCAGTTTTTTCAGTTTCATGGTGCTGAAATTTAAAAATTAGCCTTAAATCCCAGAGCGAACCAGGTGTAGGCAGGTTCGGCCCCGATATTCAACAACAGTTTCTCCTTTTCAGGAGCGAGCGTCAACAAGTTGTTCGCCCGGAAATAGACGTTCGGGCTCTTCATGCCGATCTTGCGGGCGACACGTTCGCTCAAGTGATAGGTCAACTGCACGACAGGGATCTTGAAGAAACCGGTTGCCGAAACCCAGAAGGTCGAATTCTGGAAATTGTGCACGTTGCCCGTGGTCGATAACCGGGGATAAGTCGCCGTCGAACGGGTGTCGATACCGCGTTCGGGATCGTAGGCCCAGCGTGCTTTCATCAAGTAAGAGGGGTATTTCATCTCGCCGCTGACCCGGTAGTAATCGCCCGAAAGGAACTGCGAACCGCCGGTTTGCGCACGCATCTGGGCGTAGAACGAGAAATTGCGCCAGCGCAGCGTCAGCGCGAAGCGGTAATCACAAGTACTGCGCGAATCACCGATCACCTTCTGGTCGCGGTCGTTGATCACGCCGTCACTGTTCAAGTCGCGATATTTCAGATCACCGGCCCGCACCGTACCGAAAGAGGGTTTGGCAAGTGTCTTGTCGGCGGGATCATTGATCCGGTCTATCTCCTCCTGCGTGTAGAATCCGTCGGCAACGTATCCCCACAATGCGGAGAGGCTCTTGTCCGTCTTCTGGTTATACTCCAATCCAGGGCCGTAATTCAGTTCGTCGATTTTCATATTCTTGGCGCTGTAATAGACCATACCGGCCTTGACCGACAATGACCAGTCAGGATCGAAACGCTTGTTGTAAGCGAGCGAGATTTCGAAACCGCGCCCTTCGGATATACCATAATTGCGGCTCATGATGAAATCACTGCCGCCGACGACACCCATATACTCATTGACGGTCCGGGCGATCAGCCCCGTCTTGCGACGCTGAAAATAGTTCACTTCAGCATAGAGCGAACGTTTCAGCAGAGCCATTTCGAAACCGGCATTCAACTCATAGACGTCGGCAAACGTCAGATTGGGATTTCCCAGCACGACGGGCAGGAAGTTATTGCTGTTCGAACCGTCGTTGTAAGTGTGCTTATTACCGATTTTGTAAGTATCGCGCGAAAGGTTGTAGTCGGTGGGATCGGATTTGAGGTTGGAGAAGCTCGCCTTTATTTTCAGGAAATCAATACCGCTGTTGCGCATGAACTTCTCCTCGGAAACGATCCACCCCAACGCATAGCTGCTGGCCACGCCCCAACGGTGATCGGCCGGAAGGAAGGGCGAAGCGATAGCCGCGAGGCCCACCTCCGCGATGTAGCGATTCCGGTACATGTAATTCGCACGCAGGGCATAGTCCAGTTGTTTTTTGGAATAGATCTGCCCTTGGGTCACATAACTGCTCATGCGGTGCGTAGCCGTAACGTTCACATCGTGTTCGCCGCCGAAGACCCGGCTGTAATTGAGCACGTTGTACCAAGCGATCTTGCGGTTCATGTCCACCTTACCGATGGACTGCGCCCCGACGAAATTGTTCTCGCCCTGCTTGGTCAGGTGAATCCGGTCCACGTCGCTCGTCGTGCTGATCTCGAACAAAGGAGTATAGACCGCATACTTGTTGGTCTGCGAAATCATGTAGACATTGTTGTTGTCGATACCACCATAGGTACTGAACGTCAGGCCCGGCGTGACACCTTTCAGGTCCACGTCGAAGCCGATGTTGACATTGGCCGCCCGATTCGTGAGCTTGTCGTAACCAGCAAGCACCTTATCGCCGTAAACATTAGTGGTGTAGACATGGTCTCCGGCAAGCAGATATTTGCCGTCGATAAGCGATTTTTGTTGGCGGGCCTCTTCCACCAGGTCCATATCCCCGGCTGCAACCCGGTCGATCGGAATCAGGAACGCAAACTGGTTGGGACGCCGCGTGGAGGCCATCGACCAGAAATCACCCTTGGAAACGTAATTGCTGTTGAGCACGACGGTCATATCGACCTTGGCACGCAGGTAGTCGGTGATCTTCACATCCACGTTACCACGAGCACGGAACGTATTGTCGCCCTCGTCGGCCGCTTCGCCCAGTTTTTGCAACGACTTGTCATAGTCGTAACCCAACAAGAAATAGTACGATGCGATCCGGTTGCCACCGCCTACTTCGACGGCCGCCTTGTGCGACTGTTTCACGTTACGCAGGAAATCACGGTTGTAAAAATCCACGTCGGGATACTGCACAGGGTCGAATCCGATCCGTGTATTCTGAATCGTCATCCCGTCGTAACGATCCGTCAGTCCGTCGTTGCGACGCGCCTCATTATAGAGGGTCATATAGTCGGCGGCCCCCATATAATCGGGATATTTGATCGGCCGCGCCAGCGAATACTCATAACGCACGTTCAGGTAGTTCTTCAGCGGCGTACCGCGCTTGGTGCGGATGTTGATGACGCCCTGGCCGGTGCCTCCGTAGAGAATCCGCGACGAGGCATCCTTCAGCACGCTGATCGACTCGATCTCGTCGGGAGAAAGATAGTCGGCGAACGAAAGCCCTTCGTCTCCCTTCATCATGCCGTCGATCACGACCACGTTACCCGCATAACGGATATTGGCGGCATCGAAAATACCGGTTCCGGAGGTCTGGAGATAGCTCAGCCAATCGTCGGCATAGTAGGTGTCGCGGAGTTTGTCGACATTCACCTGATCCACGGCGCCAATGACATTGCGACGTTTGAGGGGCACGAACGGCACATCCACTTCATCGCTTTTTCCGGATTGGTAAGCACTGGCAGAGAGCATGACGGAACCTTTGTTGATGTCGGCAGCCGCAACCGTCATCGGTTCGTACCCGTCAGCCTCGATAAGCACCATTTCCTGCGGCTCCGCCTTCACGGCAAAGGCCCCGGACCGGTCGCTCCGGGAGACAGTCTTGCCTTCGTTGGTGTAGACGAGGGCTCCGACGACCGGCTGTCCCCCCGCCCCGACGATTCTCGACGAGAGCGTGATCTGTATCGGTTGCTGTTTCCGCTGCTTCCGTTGGGCCGATACAGGCTGGAAAAGGCCTGACGCCAGCAAAAGGAAACACATGATTATAATCTTGATTTTCATAACTTTTCGCGTTAAATGTTAGTTCCAACCCGGATTCTGCGTAAAGCCTTCATACTGCTGTACATCGGTGCGTTTGAAGGGAAGCCAGTAGTGCTTCTGATCGAATACGCCGTTGCAAACCACTTCTTTTCTGAAATACGTGTGCTGCTTGTCGAATACGCCCTTGTAGCGGATCTTGTATTCGGGCAGGTGCGCCACGTACCAACGGCGAATGTCGTACCAGCGGTGTCCCTCGTAAGCCAGTTCCACGGAACGTTCATTCCAGATCCGCTTGCGGAAGGTCTCGCGGTCGGCCGTGAATTTCGCGGCCACGTCGGGCAGCGATTCGCCGCCGTAGGTATAGAGTTCACAGGGCTTGGCGACATCCTCGTCGATAGGCAGTTTCACACGGCGGCGGACGATGTTCACAGCCTCAACAGCGCTTAGGGGCGCCCAAGAAGGAACAGCAGTCGGCGATGGACAGACTTCGTTGATTGCTTCGGCATAAATCAGGTACATCTCGGCAAGCCGGATATAAGGAATGCCGAACTGGTAGTTCGCGGTCTGTTTATCAAACTTATTAGCCTTGTAGGGAATGTATTTGCGGATCAGGTATCCGGTCAGTGATCCTGAACCGGAATTCATGTCCTTGCCGTTCCCGGCACCCGAGCCGCCCGTCGAATAAAGCTGCACATAGGCATCTGCCGCAGGTGATATATTGCTTGTAGCCACCCACTTGACACCGTCGACCAAAATTGTCTGCAACAGACGCGGATCGCGGTCGGCCCACGGATTCATGGGATCGTACTCGCTGTCGGGATCGTCGATCGGAAGCCCTTTCTTCGTTTCGTACATATCCACCATGTTCTGCGTGGCTGCTGTCACCTGCCCCTTACCCTCGAAACGCTGCGAATTATGGATATTGCCGATACGCACCAACTGACTATTGCCGCGTGCTGTGGTGAGTTTGAACCAAATATACTCCTTGGTGTAAACCACACGCTGCTCCGTCGTATTATTGATGAAATTTTTGGAATAATCCTTCCACTCCACCAGTTTGTAAACACCCTGATCGGCCAGCTTGATGACCTCATAAGCGGCTTTGGCAGCCTCTTCACACAATTCAGGATCATATTCAGCCACCCCTTTTTCGATGCGGGTCGTAAGCGGACTCGCAGCATAAAGATAGGCTCGCGCTTTGAGCGCAAGCGCCGCGCCCCGGGTCGCACGCCCCTGATAGGCGTCGGGAGCTGCAATCCCCTGCTGGGTCTGATTCCAATCGACGGGCAGACACTCCGCAGCCTCGTTCAGATCGTCGATAATACGCAGAAGCGTCTCCTTGAACGACAGTCGCGGAAAGCGCATGTTGTCGCTCGGCTCCAAAAAACGGTCGATATAGGGAAGCCCTCCCCAAAGGCGGGCAAGTTCGAAATGGTACCAGGCCCGGAAGAAATGGAGCTGTCCCTTGATGAGCCGGACCTGTTCGTCGGTGGCGCCCACCAACAGGTGCAGATTCTTGAAACCCTGGTTGCAGATACGGATCTGTTCCCAGCCGTTCCAGAAACCGTAGTTGCCGCCGGACGAGGATTCGGTAATCATATTCTGCCACGTATTGGTCCAGATCCACCAGTAATTACCCTGCGGAAAGGTCTGCGAAGCGATGAAATCCTTCGAGCCATAAACGTCGTCGCCCATATCGAGGCACGCACAATTAGCCTGGTCGATATAACGCACGAGTTTTTTCCCGTAGAGATTGTCGATGAATCCCGTAAAATTCTGGTAACTGCCGAAAATCTGCTCTTCGTCCAAGTCCGATTTCTGCGTCCGCTCCAAATAATCCTCGCAGGAAAAGAGCAGCGGGGCAGCAAGCAACAGTAATAGTATCTTTTTCATGGTCCTTCTCCTTTAAAATTTGATGTTTACACCGAACGTGTAGCGTTTCAGTTTGGGATACTGGGCGGAATGGCTCTCCTTGGCACGGGTGGCATTGGCCTCGCGGTCGTCGCTCATGTGGGAGTAAAGCCAGAGGTTGTTGCCGGCCAGATAGAGACGGATCGACTGGATGCCAGTCTTTTTGAGTTTAGGCCCGTTGAAAGTATAGCTCAGCTCGGCCGATTGCAGCCGCCACAGGGTTCCGTCCGCACGTTGGAGTTGCGATGCATAGAGCGAACGGTTCGAATTCATGAACGATATATGTCGGATCGAACCGCTGTCGTTATAACCGGGAATCCACATATTCTCCCACGTATCGCGGTCGATGGCCGTCGAATAAGAGGGCGAGGGGAACTCTTCATAGGTATTCTGACGCGAAACGTCAGTCTGCCCCACCAGCAGCGCCGAAAGAGAGAGATTCTTCCAGCCTACGAAAAGGTTGAGAGAGAACGAATAAAGCGGATAGTGGTTGTAATCGCAGGGGACATTGTCCTGACCATCCACCACACCGTCGCCGTTATAGTCCAGCAGGGCGTAGTTGCCCGGCACGTACCCGGTCATATTGTCCACACCCACATGAGTATAGATGTCGTCCCAACTCTGGATGATACCCGTTCCGGGAATTCCCGTAGGCTGGTTGATCGGCTTGCCAGCCTTTTTCTGATAATCGGGCGCCAGTTCGGGATCTTCGCGGAAAACAACCTCGTTTTTGGCATAGGAGACGGAACCTCCGACCTGATACGACCAGTCCGTGCCTATGTTGCCGCGAACCGTGGTTTCCAACTCCCAACCGCTGTTTTTGGTCTCGCCGATATTGGCCGAGACTGCGGACGCACCGAACCAGGGCGGTACGGCCCGCTGATCCCCGCTGATGAAGATATTGGTACGGCGGCCCCAGTAATAGTCAAATCCGAGTTTCCACATGCCGTTGAACAACGTGGTTTCCAAAGCGACATCGTTCTTATAAGCGGTCTCCCACTGGGCGTCGGGATTTCCGATCACCTTCACTTCAGCGCTCGAAAAATTCGGAGCCTGTCCGATCGGATAGCCAAAAACGCCTTCGTTGTTCTTTTTGGCCCACTGGGTCGAATAAAGCCATTTGGCGATACCCTCGTCGCTGCCAACGATACCCCATGAATAACGTACTTTCAGGAAATCAACGAATTTCACGCGTTCCCGAAAGAACTTTTCATTCGAAATGACCCAGCCGCCGGCCACCGAAGGAAAGAACCCGAACTTGTTGCCCGGACCGAATTTCTCCGAACCGTTGTAAGCGCCGTTAGCCTCGAACAGATAACGGTTTTTGAATCCGTAGGTCACACGCGCCGCCCACTCCTCGCGGTACGAAGCGAATGCACTGCCCTTGGCATACTGCTGGCGTTTGAAAAGCAACAGCCCCGTCACGTCATGCCCCTCGCCGAAAGTACGTTTGAAGTTGAGCGAAACCTGATAGAGCTGATCTTGATAGACTTGCTTATCGGCTGTCGAGGTGCTTACTTTCACCTGATTGGGATAGTAATCGAACCCGTGGGTAGCACTGTTGTAAGTTCCCGGATAGTTCCATGTAACGGCTCCCGTACGCGGATCAACGTACTTGGTCAGCGCACGATCCCCCGAAATACTGGGTCCCGTGGAGGTGTAATAGTTGCGGAAATTGGCGATGGCGTTGAGCGAAAGCCCCTTCACCAACATACCCAGATTCTGTTTAAGCTTGAGCGAAGCGTTGGCATCGGTCCGCACCTCCACGTTCTGCCCCGAATAGTTGAGCACCTCCACGGTGTTTTCCGTATCGGTCTTGGCCTTGTCGTTGCCGAAAGTACCGTCCTCGTAACGGACCGGATATTCGTCGGGAGCCTTGCGCCATACGCCCTTCCACAAAGTGGTGGCATTGGCGCCCACGGTGCGCTCCTGCCCGACGACCACGTCGATATCGGCACTGACCACTGTCGAAGGGGTTATCTGAAAGTCGAAATTACTGCGTACATTGATACGTTGAAAATCGTTCTTGGGAACATATCCCTGCCCGAAATCCCGGCCGCGGAGAATATCTCCGTCGTAGAGATACGAAAGGAATCCGTAATATTTCACGAATTTGGTACCGCCGCTGATATCCACACCGGCTTTGTGCGACCAGGCGAACTTTTTGAGCGTCTCGTTCTGCCAGTCCACATTGGGATAGAGGTAGGGATCGGAACCCGAACGGAATTTTTTCAGTTCGTTCATCGTCGTAATATAGGACCACAACTCGGGTTTGGCTCCCAACGCATTTTCAACGGCGAAGTTCCGCGCCACGCGCCCCTCATAGGAAGAGAGCAGCGTCGGGATCTTCGAAATGGTTTTCAGCGTGGTATGTGCGTAGACGTTCAGGCTCATCTTTCCTTCCACGCCGCGCTTGGTCGTGATGAGGATGACACCGTTGCCGCCCCGCACGCCGTAAACTGCCGTAGCCGAAGCGTCCTTCAGCACCGACATCGACTCGATCTCGTTCACGTCTACATCCTCCATGCGGCGCTCAATGCCATCCACCAGAATCAACGGTGCCGAACTGGTCCACGACGACATGCCGCGGATGAGAATCTGCGCCTCCTCTTCGCCCGGTTTGCCGCTCGACGAAAGGGCCGTGAGTCCCGGAACCAGTCCGTTCAAGGCGCTCGAAAGCGATGTCATGCCGCCCGTGCTTTGAAGTCGTTCGCCCTTGACCTGGGTGATGGCGCCTACCACGCTCTCTTTTTTCTGCACGCCGTAACCGACCACTACGACCTGCTCGACATTGAGAGCCTCGGATTGAAGCGTGACATCGATGGTCTTTTGGGCATGTACGGCGATCGTCTGATCGGTCATTCCGAGATAGCTGAACCGCAGCGACTCGCCGCGCCTGACCTCGATCGTATAGGCGCCAAGCAGGTCCGTAGAGACGCCCCGCGTAGTACCGACCACAACCACTGATGCGCCGATAACCGGTTCTCCCGCATTATCGGTAACTTTGCCTGTCACCTTGAACAACGGCCCTTCCTGCGCCCCCGCCCACAACGGCAGGACCATCAGCAACGACAGAAAAGCGACACGTAAAGCAGCTTTCGTAAATTTTACCATGGTTCATTTATTTTTTGGTTTGTAGTTTCCGTGAAACACGCCGCTTCAGGTATTGTGCGACCCGAACGGACGTTCGTCATTGATCGAGGGTGCGACATTCACCTCACGCATGTATTTCCGGCGCAGCTGCATGAACTTCTCCACCAGTTCCGGACGCTTAGGAGCGATGTTCCGTTTCTCACCCGGGTCCAGGTCCAGGTCGAAGATCAGCAATTCGACCCGAGCCGTATCCTGCAAATAAGGCGTCTGGGTATACCAATCACCCGGCACTTCGAAGATCGCCTTGTGCCGGCCCTTACGCAAAGCTGCCAGACGGCTGCCCCGGTAATAAGCGAATTCACTGCGGACGGACTGCTGCTTTCCGGTCAGCATCGGCATCAGATCCACTCCGTCGATAGGGCGGTCCTCCGGAACTTTTGCACCGCACAGCGAAGCAATGGTCGGCAGTAAGTCGAGCTGGGTGCCGATCTCCATGCAGACACTTCCGGCCGGAATATCTGCCGGGAAACGGAAAATCCCCGGTACGCGGAATCCTCCTTCCCAGCCACTGCCCTTGCCGCCGCGCAGGTGGCCTGCGCTGCCGCCATTGTTGGGCGTGAATTTGATGGCCGGACCGTTATCGCTGGTAAAGATCACCAGCGTATTCTCGTCCAAACCGTTCTCGCGCAGACATTTCATTACCTCGCCCACACTCCAATCGAGCTCCTCCACAGCATCGCCGTAGCGTCCGGCGCGGCTGGCATGCTCGAACTGCTTCGAAGCCATGACCGGCAGATGCGGATAGGCATGCGACAAGAAAAGAAAGAAAGGTTCGTCGCGGTGTTCCCGGATATATTCCCGGGCCCGTTCGGTATACATCTGCGTTAGATTGGGCCGGTCGGCATGTTCCTGAAGCACAGTCTCGTTCTCCATGAAAGGAAGCGTCCGGTAATTGTTGGGCGAATAGAGACCATAGAAATAGTCGAACCCGTTGTCGTCGGGCAGGTAAGGATGCGCATGTCCCTGATGCCACTTGCCGATGAGTGCCGTCGCGTAACCCGCTTCACGCATCACATCGGCGAGGGTGACCTCCTCTTCAGGAAGTCCCCGCGGAGTATCGGGAAAAAGCACGCTCTCACGGTCGCCATACATACCTGAACGCACCGGATAGCGCGCCGTGAGCAGTCCCGCCCGTGAAGGCGATGACACCGCCGCAGGCGCATAGAAAGAATTCATCTTCACCCCTTCGGCCGCCAAGCGGTCAATGTGCGGAGTTCGGATGGTGGGATGACCATAACAGCTCAGATCACCGTACCCCATATCGTCAACATAGATCAGGACGACGTTGGGACGCGGATCGTTCCGCCCGGGAAGGTCGGCAGCACGGCACGGCATGCCGGCCTGCGACGTACAGAGCAGCAGACAGGATGAAACCGGAGTAAACAAACTTGAATTCATATCGGTCGTAATTGTTGGTTTTATTTTATAATCAGCGTTTTATCCCATGACGCCACCCGAGACGCGAAGCGGTAAAGTTGCGAGTAACCACCACACCCCGATCCGCACAGGAATCGGCCCAGCGGACCATCCGGTCAATCATATCCTGGGCATCCTTCGCGGAACCACCCGCCGCACGCAGCCGGCAAAGAGTGAATTCATCGCGCAAGTATTCCAGCGACAGGGATAAACGTCTCAAGGCACGGGAATAAGTGTCGTTCCCGCGTATTCTCCGGGCAAGCCCGGCAGCAACCGCGTCAATTTCGGCAAGCCAGCCGTCGTATTCGGCGACGGTTTTGAGTGTCGTATTGGGAATAGCGGCTCCGCACCGCGGAAGCCGTTCGAAGAGGTCGAGAACTTCGCGCGCAAATGCCGCATGACGGCCGTAACGCGCCTGCGTAAAGCCGCACAGTAGCGAATCAACGTCGAGTGCCGGATTTGCAGCAACACGCGCCAGTAAGTAATGGTTGACCTCGTAGGCGGCCCAGTCGCCGGGTTCACCGTAGATGCTCACTCCCGACGCACCGTTGGCCGCATACCACCTCACATCATCGGCGATATAATGCGGTAGCACCAGCGGAAGACTCCGCCAGGCGTATTTGCGATAATAGGAATAAAGGTTGATCTGTCCGTCGAAACGGTCACGCCACTGTCGAAAAGCCGTGACATACATTCGGTTCTTCGGATTCGCCGCGTCGTCGATCTGCGTTTCGAAACATTGATCAATGGGACAGAAATCGACCATTACAGCCGGTGAAAGAACGTTTTTACGGGCAGGATCGAGATACACCTCATAAGCGAGACACTCTACGCGAAGATGCGGAAACTCCTCCCGCAGCGCTTCGGCCACACGGTTGACCAGCCGGACATGCTTTTCCGAATCGGAGCCGAACGCCCGGCAGGCTTCACAACGGCACCATTTTGCACCGTCGGGCGGCCAGAATGCAAAAGTATCAATTTCGGGATGCGCCCGCAGATAACCTTTAACGGAGTCGATCAGGTACTCCACGGCCCGGGACTGCGACGTACAGATCACATAACGCGGTTCGCGGCGGCGTTCCCCCTGCTCGTCCATACCGAACCATTCGGGGTGTGCGCCGAACAGTGCACCGCCGTCGGACGAAGCGTTCAGAAAATTCTGATAGCCGTGGCCGCCGACTTCGAGCGTTATGCTGCGCCTGCGAAGCTCCGGCATGAGAAAGCTGCGCATCTTATCCCACATCACGCGCCCCTTGCCCTGATAGTCGATCGGCACCACCAGCGTATTGTAACCCGCCTTGGGCATCCACTCCACCAGTTGACGGAGATTTCGCTCATCATGCGAAAGCCCCTCCTCGACATAAATCTTACGGCTGGGCAGCACCGGCTTCACCACAACCCGCTCTGGACCGGAATAGACCAAGGCTTTCGTCTCCGGAACCACCTCGGCCGCACCTTCATAGAAGTCGTAGTCAGGTGCCAGCCAGCAACATCCCAAGCGCTCCAACAGACCGTAAACGGCACAAAGCAAGGCCCGGGGCGATTCGCCCCAAAGCAGGATATCGCCGCCGCTGACGGTTATGGAGTAACTATCTCCGGTCCCCGGATTCGCGAGGGGAGGGGAATTTTGACCTTTGGAAATGCCGCCTGCCGCCAAAACGATCTTACCGGCAACTGCCGAGGCGACCGTATCCGCCCCGCTCATCCGCGTAAGGTAGGTTTTGAGTTGTTCACACGCATAAACAACTGTCGTATCCTGCGGAGCAAGATTTTCGAACGTGACGGCCATCTTGCCGTGGCGGGCGAGAACGACACAGACGGATTCGTCCTCCGGAATGGCAGGCATACCGGGATCTGTCGATTCACAGGAAGTCAGAGCAGCCGCATCGCAGAGCCGGTCGAACCAAAGGCTCCGTCCATCCGTAGAACGGGCTCCATAACCAGCGGGAAGTGTTGCAAGAGATGCCGTCAACGGCTTTCCGGATTCCCGTTCACGCCCCGGGCGAAGGCGCCCCCCAAGCGGGCAGTAGCAGTTATCGCGGAGTTCGGTCCCGGCTCCGGGACGGTTGCGGCTGACTACCACGCTGTCTGCGGTTACAATCAGGTTTCGCCACACGGTATTCGCCGATGCCGTCTGCATGATGCGGAATACCCCCTGCTCGTTCCCGTTGCGTTTGCGGCGGATGATCGTGTTATGCTCGAACAAGCAGTCCCGGCCATGCCACAGCAGCGCGAACGACTGGTAATCGTCGCTGATGTTGTCGTAGATGTGCAATCCACCGTAATCCGGCGCCGTAACGACATCCTTGTAAGTCACTTCGAGGAAACCCTGATTCCCCTGCGAGAAATTATGATGTATTGCAATATCATGCTTAGGCGTACGTCCATCGTCAATCTCGACGGCACCGCCGTCGGCTCCCAGCAGCCCCGCGGTTTTCCAAACAATCGAAGCATCCTCCGCCCGGTAGTTACGAATGACATTGTAACGCACTTCCTGATGGTCCGCACCGAGCCAGATGGCGATAGGGCCCCAACTCCACTGTTTGAGTACGCGCGTACAGTCGTGCAGGTGGTTCCCCTCGATAAGGGTATACTCCCCGTTACTTTTGATACCCACGCCGCAGTCGGTGAATTCGCAGCCGCGGATGACACAATGGCGCGCAGAAGAGTCTATCACGACGGCCCCCAGCTGCCACATATCGGTAAAGGAAGCGATACGATGCTGCTGCGGAATCTCCGCAAGCGTATGCGCAAAGGCCAATTGTCCGACGTGGAGATAATCCCCCCGCAGGCGGATGCAATTCCCGAAACCGGCAGTATCCGAATTGGTGAACAGGGGTGCGGGAAGGTGTTTGCAGCCATAACTCGTAAAACGGATCGGAGCCACAGCACTCCCCGACGCATGTACGTCAAGGCACCCATCGAATCGGCTGCCCCGGGCAAACGACACGACATCACCCGGCTGTAAGCTGCAACACGAAAGCCGTTCGAGCGTCCGCCAGGCGCAGCGCGGCGAAGTTCCGTTCTGCAGGTCGTCACCCATCCGGGAATCGACCCAGAAGGTCCGGGGCGCGGCCATGCCGTTCCCGCCCGTCAGGCAGCAAAATGCCAGAACGAGCAGGAACGGGAGAAAGCCGGAGCGGAAAACGCGATTAGGTTTCATCGGTTCGGAAATCGGGAGTGAGGAATCGGTTTACGGTCTTTCGGGATTATCGGTCAGCGTCGGATAAGCCCCGGCAGAGAAAGTCCACACGGAAGCGTCCCAACCGACAATAGGCGTCCCCGAAATGAACCACACGGCATCTTCCTGTTCGGACTGTCCGGCAACATCCACTGCCGGATTCTTTTGCCCCCGGCCCAGACCGCCGATCATCCCCTTGTCCGCTTCGTAGTAACAACCCTCCACCCCGGAGGTATTCGATCCGCCGGACCCGGCAATGGCCGCATAGCGGTTGGCATCCGTTGCAAGATACTGAGTAAACTGGCCTGTGTTGTAACAATTCTTCACGACGAAGCCTTTCGTATTGATATTTCCTACGATACCTCCGGTATTACCCGTCGAACCCTGAGCAACGATCTCGGCACGGTTGTAACAATTCTCTACGGTACCCGTGTTCATGCACCAGCCGATTACGCCGCCCGTCTGGCGATAGCCGTCGATACGTCCCAGATTGAAGCTCTCGCGGAGGGTCGCATCGCCCTGGAAACTGCCGACCACGCCGCCGATACGGACCACCGTGGTACCGGTCTTCGCCATTTCCCCATAGTTGGCACAACGCACAATGTCGATATTTCCCATCGTCGTTCCCAAAATACCGCCCGAATTGCCCTGATAGGTGATCTTGGCATAGTTGCGGCAGTCCGCGATCAGCACGCGGGCCTCTTCTGAAGAGCCATCCGCCTGTCCGGCGATACCGCCGACATTGTTCACGGTTCCCGAGCCCTCGGCGGTGATCTCGCCGCGGTTCACGCAATTCTCTATCGTCACGTTGCCGCCGGCGACAACAGAAACGATACCGCCCATGTTGCCCGGCCCCGAAGCAGCCCCTTTCAGAGTCACGGAACTCTCGCAGCCGCTGATAAGCGTGAAATCGGCACAACGGCTTACGATACCGGCCACATACCCTGCCGTGCCCATCGCCGTGCCGGAAACGAAAAGATTCCGAATCTCGGCCTTGTGATCGGCGTCCATACCGCCTACATGGCGGAAGAGTGCATGCCCGCAGGTCACACCGTCGAGGCTCTCCGCTCCGGAAGAGGCGACGGTAAGCCCGGTGACGTTCTTTCCGCCGCCGTCGTAGACGCCTGCGAACTTGCAGGCCGCCGAGCCGATGCCGACCCAATTACTAAACTCCGACAGCGAAATATCGGTCGTTTGGAGGAAATAGAATCCCGCATAATCATCCCCCTCGTTGACCGTCGCCGCAAGTCCCGACAGATGTGCGGGTTTGGCAATCCGGATGGGGCGTTCGGCCGATTCGCCGCCGAACGACTCGAAAACGGCATGCCAATGTTCCATCTCCGTGCAAACACTCTCCTCGCCGATGGTGAAACGCCCGCCGAGATAGATGGAACTACCGTCTTCGGGCGTCACGCTGACAAGGGTATATTCACCCGCCGGCAGCGCTTCATCATAGCTAATGGAGGTGTTCGAGTCCATGACAGCGACACTGCCCGAACGAGTCAGGTTCTCCCCGGAGGCCGGAGCAATCAGCAGCGATGCGTTACCCAACGGCAGCGTTCCGTCCATACCCTCGATCGTCAGATTGTATCGGGCCGGGGCACGCAGTTGTGTGACGGTCAGCTCCGCGCAGAGCTCCGGATCTGCCACGGAAACAATACGCAGCGTAGCCGCACGCGACTCCCCGTCCGTATTTTCAAGAATCGAGAACACAGCCTGTCCCGAACCGGTAAAGGGTCCGGAAGGGCTGACGACGGAAGCCCATCCCGAAGCGCCGGAGACAATCTCCACCTCGGTCCGCCATTCGAGATTGGCCGTTACTCCGATCGTATAGGCCCCGACGGCATCCGACGGAAGAGTGACACTACCTGCAGGTTCGATCAGGATCGAAGGCGCCGCACCCAGCTGGGTGACGACGACCGCCGGAGCGGAAAACTCCCGTCCGCTGCGGGTCGAACGCCCCGTAACGGAAATCGAAGTCGAACGGGTGTCGATCGTCTCGTTTTCCGAGAGGGAAAAAATAATGCGTCCGATGCCCATACCGCTGTCTTTCTCCAAGGTCAGCCAGCTCCGGTCGGCTTCAGGTACGGAAGCCTTCCATTCCACATCGGAGGAGGCTTCGACCATCACGATAACGTTCATGGCCTCTGCGTTGTCTTTGTTCACCCGTTCCGCCAGGACGTTGAATTTCGAGGCGGCATCGTCCTCTTTGTCGTCGCAGCCCGTGAAGAACGCTCCCGCGGCGAGGACGAAAAGTAACATAATAAACCTTTTCATATCTGGTCAGTAGTTTTTAGGTTCGTTATTCAAACACCGGCGTTTCGAGGTTCGCCACCTCGAAATTACCGGCTGACAGCCAGTTAGCTGCCGTCAGACGGGTACCGTTGATCGTCACGTTGTCGAAAACGAAACCGTCGAATTTCTCCTTCGAATCGTTTCCGGTGATGTAATTCTTAAAGCCGGTCTCGATATTCATCCGCACTTTCCAGTCGCGCAGTGTGAGGCCATGGATCGGACACGGGCTGAACGGATGGGGCGAGATGCGGAATACAAGCGGAACGGCCGTTTCGGTCACGAGGTCCTCGATGACCCAGTTGCGCAGATACCCCGTCTTGCCCGCCTCATATTTGTCCCCCACGCAGCTCAGCACCCCGCGGTTGATCTCCGAGTTGTTCCACTCGGCATGCAGGATGTCCACGCGCCGAATGGCCACGTCAGCCGCCGTGGCACCGCCCCAGCTCATCTGGATGCAACCGCCGTTGTTCAGCTGCCAAAGCACCATATCGCTGAAAGTGATGTTGTCGCGGTAGGCCTTGATATTGTCGTCGTTCGCCCAGACGAAACAGTTGGAAACCGAGGAACCTGCAAATGCCGAAATACCGTCGCAGTTATAGGTCCAGGCACCGATGATCTTCGTCCAACGGACGGTGTTGTTCCTGCCGATAAGCCGCACGGAGAAATATCTGTTGTCGGCAAGGGTGATTCCCTCCACGGTGATGCCATCACTGCCATCCGTGGCCTCGATCATGTGCGACTCGCGATATTTCATACGCCCCTGCGACAACACGCCGCGGCCAAAAATCCGCACACCGGGACGCCCCTCCATAATGATCGAACCGTAGACCCATGCTCCGCCCTCAAGGTAGATGTTACGGATATTGGCAGGGACCTTATAAACGCCGATATCATGCACGCCGGGCCGGAAATAGAGCCCTGTCGCCGAAATGGGGACAGCTTCCACATCGGCTGCCGTGGCGTTTTCGAGTGCCGCATACCCGGCATCGTCCGAGGCAGGAGCATCTTCTTCCATCGGATCGGCGAAGAGCATCAGCCCGTTTTTATAGCCGTTGAAACCGACCTCCACCGAACATTGGCCGGGCTTCGTGAGCGTGAAACGCACCACATCACCCTCTACCGACGGCGTGACGCCGTAACGGGAAGGCAGCACTTTGACACCGCCGAAAAAGGGCACCTTCTGACGGTCAAGCACCCGGACCTCAACTTCAACCCGGCCGCGGAACGAGAAATTCGCCCAACTAATGCTCCGCCCCTTGAAAATCCCGAGCGGATAGGAATCGGTCGGCGTCATGTCCATATAACCAGCCTGATAGACCGGACAGGAGCTTTGGAATACGGGAATGGTCGTCCGCTCGTCTCCCTGAATGAGTGTCACAGAGTAGACCGTCGAGCGCGGCACACCGGGATAACCCTTCGGGTCGTCATAAACCGCCAACCTCCATTCGGATACAGGAATGTCCGGCCCGTCCGGTCCTTCTGGCTCCGTCCGGGTTTTCTCCTCATCCTTTCCGCAGGCCCCGAGCAGCGCAAAAAGACAGATTACAGTAAAAAAGCAGAGTTTTCTCATACTGATTCGATTTTATCATACTATCAATCTCCGGCTACTGGATCTTATCGGGCCGCCGGTTTCGCTTTCAGCGAACAGTCGTCGATGCGAAGCGTCATGTGCCGATCCTCAGCACCCCGGAATCCGATCTCCACGACCAGCAAATCCTCGCCGCCGCTCGCCACGCCGAGTCCCACCCGGGTCCATTCGGGTTTATCCCCGAAAGTCACCGACGCCATCTCCCGGCCGCCGGGGGTCAATACCCGCACAACGCCTTTTCCGCCGAATCCTCCGCCCTCGGTCCGCACGAAGCAGCTCAGGCGATATTCACGCTCCGGAGCGACCCGGACCAGCTGCCGGACCCCGGAGAACAGGCGCGTATTGGCTCGCGGATAACCGCTGCGGAACCACGACCCAAGCAGGGCATTGCAGAAGCCCGTCCGGGCCCGGTTTTCGGCCACACCTTCGATACGGCCTACACGTTCCACGGGAAGGATATGATTGTTTCTCAGGTCCGAGAAAAAACTCCATGCGGGGTCATCATTCTCGAAGCCGGGGTCGGTAAGCAGTTCCAGACGGTCCAGTTCCGCCGCCGTATAACGAGCTCCCGTAAGCGGACCGGGCGTCTTCGACGACTGATATTCCGTGCGCCGCAGGTCTGTGCCACGAACCGGAACGACGATCCACTCCTCTCCGTCGAGCTCCTCGATACGGCCTCCGAAAGAGGGAATCACTCGTCGGGCCACGTCCAGCGTAAGGGCGACCATGTCGTCGAAGGTCCGTGCAAAGTATTTGAACCGCCGCCGGCGATCGAGCGCAGCAAGCAATTCCTCATCCACGGCTTTCATGCCGCGCGAAGCGAGCAGTACGCCCGCCGCGATCGAGGCGTTGCAGTCCGAATCCTCAGACCCCTGCACAGCGATATGCATGGTCCGGTGCAGATCGCCGCCGCCGTAGAGCAGCGCCATTACGCTCATCGCCGCCATCGACTTCGAATCGAGGTTGATACCCTTCCGCACACCGCCGTAAGGCCACGCAATCCAGTTATTTTCTTCATTCCACCAATACTTGTCCATGATGAGCCGCCACGTATGCTTCCAGTCGTCGGGATAAAGACGGTGCCAGCGAACGACGTCGCGCACTGCTTGAGCAAGCAGACTCTGTTCGGGGATCGACCGCAATGCCGCGTCGACGATGCAGTGCAGGTCCTCCGTGAAAAACGCCTCGCAGTACATCGCCCCGACGAAGACCCCGCCGTAAAGGCCGTCGCCGTAGCAGCGGTCGGAACCGAACGTCGCGGCGAAGCGCACGGAAACTGCCGGAAGACCGGGAGCAGCGATGCCCGAATAATCGGCTCCGCAGGTATAGCCACAACCGTCCGACGTAGGTTTATAGTGCGGATGGCCCAGATCGGGAGGGGCGATGCCGTCCTGCGTGACGAGTGCATTGCGTCCGCCGTATTCGAACTGCCGGTTCAGCCGTTCGAGACAAGCCTGCCGGGAGGTAATCTCCGGGCCGTACTCCCAGAGCAGTTCGAGCGAGAGCAGCGACAGATAGAGATCGTCCTGATTGTACCCCTCGTTGACCATCTCCGGCCGCCAGGGCTGCATCATCGAATCGGGAACCAGCCGGTGGCTGTACCTGAATTCGGTGGTGATGCCCCACCCTACGCCGGCCATCTTTCCCAACCAAGCCGCACGGACCTTGTCGGCGTATTCGGACAATGCTATACGCCTCTCCCGGACAGCGCCCTGCGCAGGCAGGAGCGCCGCCAGAGAGAGAAGCATCGCAAGGCAGAGAGCATACTTTTTCATCGCCACCCCTCCATCGGGTTATTTCGTTGTATAGACGACCACATCTTGCAAGACCACATTGGCCTCCGCAATGGGATTGAGCCACAGAATCGTCATCGTATGCTTGCCTTCCGGCAGATCATAATTCCAATAGATGTCGAATTTGCGGCTGGCGAAATCGGCCGGCATGCGCACGATCTCCTTATTACCGTCGATAGTCACGGCCAGTTCCGCCACATAGTCCTTCGGACAGAGGTTTTTCTTCGAATTGACCTTGCCCCTGCAAACAATGGCCGAGCCATCGAAATCATACGTATAGAGTTTCTTGAAATTCTTGTAGTTGACGCTCCGTTTTTCAACGAGCGACAGCCCCTCGAAGCTCTGCTCCAAACGCACGGGTTCGGGTTTCTGAATCTTGATAACCACCTTGTCGCCATCGACCGTGCCGCCGTTTCGCTCGATCATCTTCAACGCATGGTCGAAACTCATCCGGTAGACCTTGTTGAGCGAAATATCGGTATGGTCGAAATTCAGGTCCTCGACCTCACGGATATTTTTAAGCCACTTTTCGGAAATACGGCTGTAACCGAGCATCGTGCCCAGGATACCGCCTGCCGTGGCGGGATTGCAGTCGGAATCGGCGCCGCAGCGGGTCGAAACCTCCAACGTGCGGTCCATGTCGCCGTCGCCGTAGAGCAGGCCCATCACCACATAGGCCGAATTGAGCTTGGCGTCGATGTTGAACGGTGCCTTGGTACCCTGCGGACAGTTGATCTCATCGGCCCACTTGTCCTCGACCAGCTGCCAAGTCGTTTTCCAATCCCTATTCTCGCTGCACCATGCGATCACGTCCTGCATGCACTTGTAGTAATTGCTCCCGGCAGGAATTACCTTCAAGGCTTCCGTCACAACGGTATGGATGTCGTCATATACGAATGCCGAAGCATAAAGTGCCGCCACGTAGACGCCGCCGTACCACCCGTCGCCGTAGCACATGATATGTCCTACCTTGTCGCAGATCTCCGAAGCCGAATTGACCATACCCGGAGCCATCAATCCCGCGAAATCGGCCTCGATCTGGAAATCGATGTCGTCGGCATGCGGGTTGTTTTTCCAATGGCCGCTCGCGGGAGCGGAAATCCCGTTGAGAATGTTGTAGCGTGCCGCCTGATTGGCGTGCCACAGTTTATAGCCCGCATAGGCGAAGGCATTGGCCAAGGAATCCACCGGCACGTCGAAATCGTATTTGTCAAAGACCTCGACAAACGTAAGGTCCATGTAAATATCGTCGTAGAGACCGCCTTCATTTTCGTAGTACCATTTGCAGTAACCGTCGGGCCATACGATCTCCACGCTGTCGGGGATCATACAGCCGTTATACCGGAATTCCGTCGGGCCGCCATACGTGCAGCCGAAGGTCTGGGCGGCCCAGCCGCCCTTGATTTTGTCCAAAAGCTGCTCGCGGGTGAGCGTTTTGGTCGCCGTATCGGTATTGCAGGAGGCTGCGGCCAGAATCGACGCGAAAAGCAGGACGGTCGTAATCAGTTTGATTTTCATGCGAATAAAACGGATTAAAGGATTAAGATCGAAGAGTTAGTTTCCACCGGCGGCGATAATGAAGCCCAGGCCGGCAATAAAGAGAGCAAACATGGCCGCGAGCAGATAGCCTACCGATCGTCCGGCACCCTTGAACTCTTTCCAGATAAATACGCCCCAAACAGCGGCAATAAGAGGTGCACCCTGCCCCAGCGCATAGGAAATGGCAGCTCCGGCCTTGCCGGCCGCAATGTAGCTGAATGCCGTACCCAGACACCAGACTGCGCCTCCCAGCATGCCCACCAGGTGAGTCGGGGTCGTACCCTTGAAATATTCCTTATAGGCAACGGGCGTTCCGACGAACGGACGCTTCATGACGTAAGTGTTGAAGACAAAGTTACTCAGCAACACTCCGATTGAGAAGATGAAGATCGCCGAATAAGGCGTCAGCATACCGACGGTCGGATCGCTGAAATTGTCGAGGTCCATCGCCGCAGCCACGAAACGATAGAAGAAGGCCATCAGCACACCCGCCAGCACCGCCAGCAGAATCCCTTTGCGGTTGTCGGCTCCGCGCTCCCTGCCGGCATTCATTTTGCCGGAGGCAATGCCGTTGCAGACAATGGCCGCCACAATCAGCGCCACACCGAGAAAGAGAATTACGGGATCGCCTTTCGGCGCACCGATATAATTGACGATCACGCCGATCACCAGCGCCAGCCCAACGCCCAGCGGAAAGGCCACGGCCAGACCGGCCAGCGACACCGAAGCCGAAAGCAGGATGTTCGACGCATTGAAGATGACACCGCCGAGGATGACGCTGCCGATACCCTTCGGATCGGCCTGTGCGAGGTCTTCGAGGAAGGGACGACCCTCGCTGCCGAAACTGCCCATCGTCAGGCCGATCAAGAGCGAAAAAAGCACCATGCCGATGACATAGTCCCAGTAAAAGAGTTCATACCGCCAGGTCTTTCCGGCCAGTTTCTGGGTATTACCCCACGATCCCCAACACAGCATCGTAACGAAGCAGAATATGACGGCCAAGGCGTAACTGTTAACGACAAACATAATTCAGAAGTTTTAAGTGATTTATTTGTTGGTTGACATTCATTGCATCAAGGCATCGACCTCGCTGCGGGTCGGGATGGACGACTGTGCTCCCATGTGCGTCACGGAGATCGAAGAGGCCGTCGTCGCGAACTCCAAGGCGGAAACAAGATCCCTGCCTTCGGACAAAGCGACGCACAACGCCCCGTTGAATACATCGCCGGCGGCCGTCGTATCCACGACCTCGACGCGGCGGGCCGGAATCCGAACACACTGCGACACATTTTTCAACAGCGATCCCAGCGCCCCCATCGTAATCACCACATTCTCCACACCGGCGGCCAGCAGAATATCGGCAGCCCGTTCGGCATCCTCCCAACTCTCGACAGGGATACCGGTCAGCAATTGGCTTTCGGTGCGATTAGGAGTAATCAGGTACAACTTGCGCATCAACTCCGGGGAGAGTTTCGCCGCAGGCGCCGGATTGAGGATTACTTTTGCACCTTCGGCTACGGCCACTTCAGCAGCATACTCGACGGTTCCGATAGGCACTTCCAACTGCATGAGTACATATTTCGCCTTGCTGATTCGTTCCCGCACAGCGTCAATGTCGTTCCGGCTCAAAGCGCCGTTGGCCCCCGAAGCGACCACGATACAATTCTCGCCTTTACCGTCCACGGTAATCAGCGCTGTTCCCGAGGGAGCCTCTTCATCGACGAACACGAAGTCGGTATTCAAATTGTCCTTCGCATAGTTTTCGAGCGACTTCTCGCCAAACAGATCCTTGCCCACGCGAGCCACAAAAGTCGTACGTCCGCCCAGCCGGGACGCAGCGACAGCCTGATTGGCGCCCTTGCCCCCGGCGGTCATCATGAAAACGCCACCCAGCACGGTTTCGCCGGGTTCAGGGATACGCTGTGTTTTAATGACCAAGTCCGTATTGGAACTGCCTATTACTACGATTTCTTCCATTTTATATATGAGGTAAATTATGATTTTCAAATCGAAAAATATTTTTCCAAATTACTGTCACAAATTACGCAAACGCTTGTGCAAATAAGAAAAAAGAGAGCGTCCAATCAAGAGCACAACCGCAAACAAGGTATCCGAAACCGAAAAGTATACGGATTTTGTTGCTGGGATATGACGACACTATCTTCGATCCTCAAATCGGCGGAGAGAGCGAAAAGGGGAAATGAACAGCTCAAAACAGAAAATCCGGGCGAATCACAATCGCATGAGGCCGGACAAGTGCAAAATCGATTCATGGTTTAGGTCGGTAGTTGGTTAGGCAAGCATTTACGCAAGCGCTTGTGCAAACTTAAATATATATTTCCGAAATAAAAAATTTTCAGCCCGATTTTTTTATTTTCGAATGAATTTTCGATTTTTATTTCTCCCGGATTTGTCGTATCTTGCCTAAAATATGCAGACATACACCATGGCAAACGAAACACTCGTCACCATTTCACAAAGAACCGGATTCTCGATCTCCACGATCTCCCGCGTATTGAACGGGCAAGCCGAAAAATACCGTATCAGCGCAACAACGGTCCGGCTCATCGAGGAAGAGGCCAAACGCTGCAACTATATCCCCAACCTGCTGGCCAAAGGACTGACGACACGCCGGACAAACATCATCGGACTGCTCATTCCGAGTGTCGATAACCCTTATTTCGCCAATATCGCCAGCGTGGTCATCTGCCAGGCTAAAACACAGGGATTCACTACAATGATCGTGGACACGATGGAAAACGAAAAGAACGAACAACAGGACGTGCTGTCGCTTATCTCACGCAAAGTCGATGGCATCATCATCGTTCCCTGCGACCGGGACCCCGCCTTTTTGGAACGGATCAGCAAGCACAATATCCCCATCGTGCTCATCGACCGCTACTTCGACGCCACATCGCTTCCCTATGTCTGCACCGACAACTACCAAGGCGGCTATGAGGCTACAATACACCTCATAGGTCTCGGACATGAACGCATCGCCTGCATTCAGGGCGTGCCCTATTCGATGCCCAACAAGGAACGGGTAAGGGGTTACCGCGAAGCGCTTCGACAGAATAACCTGGAAGAAAACGCCCGCGTTTTGGGAACGGATTTTTCAGTACAAAACGGGTACTTGGAAACCAAATTACTGCTCAATGGACCATCAATCCCTACGGCGATCTTCACGCTCAGTAACACGATCCTGCTGGGAGCCGTTAAAGCCATCCGCGAGTCGGGCTTCCGCATTCCCCAGGACATATCGATCATCTCCTTCGACAACAACACCTACCTCGATTATCTCGATCCAGCCATCACCCGCGTCAGCCAGCCTACCGAAGAGATCGGTATCCTCGCCGTCAAAATCCTGACGGAAAGCATCGCCGACAACAAAACAGGAGATACCCAGATCCTGATTCCTCCGAAGTTGATCGTCTGCAATTCGGTTTCCCGATTGGCCGTTCTCGAAAAATAACGGCCGGAGTTCACACGCTTCCGAGATGACCCAGGCAAGTTCATCGTACGCATATTTCAATTTCATCCGGCAGAGTCCCCAAGCAACACCTAAGCCCACAGGGCTTCGAGACGCTGGGCGACGATCTCGTCCGTGATGTAATCGTCGTACTCCATATAGCGGTCGATCATGCCGTTGGGTGTAAGTTCGATGATACGGTTGGCGACCGTATTGACGAACTCGTGATCGTGCGAACTCAGCAACACGTTACCTTTGAAATTAATCAGCGAATTGTTGAACGCCTGGATGGATTCGAGATCGAGGTGATTGGTCGGAGAGTCCAGCACGAGCGTATTGGGCTGCTGGATCATCATTTTCGCCACCATGCAGCGCACCTTCTCGCCTCCGGAAAGCACGCAGACCTTCTTGTGAATCTCCTCGCCGCTGAACAGCATCTTGCCCAGATACCCCCGCAAATACAACTCCGAGGTATCGGACGAGAATTGCGCCAGCCAATCGACGATCGAAAGCTGACTCTCGAAATAGGGAGCGTTGTTGAGCGGGAGGTAGGCGTAATTGATCGTCGTGCCCCACTCCACAACGCCCGAATCGGCCTTGTCGTCGCCGACAAGAATGTCGAACAGCGCCGAAACCGCCCGCGGATCGCGCGCAAGGAATGCGATCTTGTCGCCCTTCTCGACCGTGAAGCTGACATTGCTGAACAGCCGTTCGCCGTTCACGGTCTTGCTCAGTTCATCAACCCCGAGAATCTTCGTGCCGGCCTCGCGTTCGGGCTGGAAGATAATGCCCGGATATTTGCGCATCGAGGGTTTGATCTCCTCGATATTGAGCCGTTCGAGCATCTTCTTGCGCGAGGTCGTCTGCTTCGATTTGGCAACGTTGGCGCTGAATCGCTGGATAAATTCCAACAACTCCTTTTTCTTCTCCTCGGCCTTCTTGTTCTGGTTCTGCTGCTGGCGCAGGGCGAGCTGACTCGACTCGTACCAGAAACTGTAATTCCCCGAAAAGAGGTTGATGTCGTTGTAGTCGATGTCAACAGTATGCGTGCACACTGCGTCGAGGAAGTGACGGTCGTGGGACACAACCAGCACCGTATTTTCGTAATTCGAGAGGTAATTTTCGAGCCAGGCGATCGTCGGCCGGTCGAGGTCGTTGGTCGGCTCGTCGAGCAGCAGGTTGTCGGGTTTGCCGAACAGCGCCTGCGCCAGCAGTACGCGCACCTTCTCCTTGGCGCTCAAATCGCTCATCAACTGGTAGTGCAGCGCCTCCCTGACCCCGAGACTGCTCAGCAGGTTGGCGGCGTCGCTCTCGGCGTTCCAGCCCTGCATCTCCGCGAATTTCTCTTCGAGTTCCCCGGCCCGCAGCCCGTCCTGCTCCGAAAAATCGGGCTTGGCATACAACTCCTCTTTCTCTTTCATCGTGTTCCACAGGGGCTGGTGTCCCATCAGCACCGTATCGAGGACCGTATATGCGTCGTACTCGAAATGGTCCTGCCTGAGGACCGACAACCGTTCGCCTGCCCCGAATGCCACATTGCCCCTCGACGGGGTTACCTCGCCGCTGAGGACTTTCAGGAACGTGGACTTCCCCGCCCCGTTGGCTCCGATCACACCATAGCAGTTGCCCGGAGTAAATTTGAGATTAATATCCTTGAAAAGAACCCTTTTTCCGTATTGTACCTCTAAATTTGAAACTGCAATCATCCTTAAAATCCGTATTTGAAACTGCAAAAGTAGCCCAAAAGAACGAGGAAACCGCACCGAAATCAAAAAATCGTCAGAAACGCCCCCGCAGCAGTCGGAAACAAATCCGGAAAAGCGAGGTATCGCAGGCCGGGTTTGCAAAAAATTTTAATAACACATCCGGTTTCAAATGCGATGCCGGAGGCAGTTTCCAATTAACATTCCGAAAAAAAACGCACGATTTGAATTACGAATCGTCAGCGCTCCGGAGCGGCGGGAATCGGCAGCCGGGCGAAAGATTCCTAAAAATTCGACCGAAAAAGACCTATTTGACAATATTATTTAATATATTTGCATAATGTAGGATTCGGGTCGGCACGGACACGGACGAATTCGCACCGTCCCGCCCCCCCTTTCCCCCAATTATTGTGAAATCGTTGTTACTAACCCTAATCTGAAATCAAAATCATGGAACAAACAAAAGTGCGGGAGTTGCAGGATGTCGTGATACGCTTCTCGGGCGATTCGGGCGACGGCATGCAACTTACGGGCACGCTCTTTTCCGACACTTCGGCGCTGCTGGGGAACGGCATCTCGACCTTCCCCGACTATCCGGCCGAAATCCGCGCCCCGCAGGGCACCGTGGCGGGCGTCTCGGGATTCCAGGTACATTTCGGCAACCACCGCGAACTCAACCCCGGCGATTACTGCGACGTGCTGGTGGCCATGAACCCCGCGGCGCTCAAAGCCAACCGCAAATGGCTCAAACCCGGCGCCACGGTCATCCTCGACGGAGATTCGCTCACCGAGGAACACCTCAAAAAGGCCGGATTCGCAACGCTGGACCCGCTGGAAGAGCTCAAACTCGACGAATACAACGTCGTGGTTCCCGACATCACCTCCATGACGCGCGAGGCGCTGAAAGAGACCGGACTCGACAACAAGGCGATCGTCAAGTGCAAGAACATGTTCGCGCTGGGCATCTGCTTCTGGCTGTTCGACCGTCCGGAGGACTACGCCCTGAAATACCTCGACGGCAAGTTCGCCAAGAAGAATCCCGCCGTGGCCGAGGCCAACAAGCTGGCCATCGCGGCAGGCTACAACTACGCCGCCAACACCCATCAGTTCGCCAACAACTACACCGTGGCCCCGGCTCCCCGCGAGAAGGGCACCTACCGGTCGATCAACGGCAACGTCGCCACGGCGTGGGGCCTGTGCGCCGCCGCCGAGAAGGCCGGACTGCCGCTCTTCTGCGGTTCGTACCCGATCACCCCGGCGACGGTGATCCTCGAGGAGCTGGCCAAGCGCAAGGACCTCGGGGTGAAGACCGTGCAGGCCGAGGACGAGATCGCGGGCATCTGCACCGCCATCGGAGCCGCCTTTGCAGGCAACTTCGCCGTGACGACCACCTCGGGACCGGGCCTGTCGCTCAAAAGCGAGGCGCTGGGTCTGGCGGTGATGACCGAACTGCCGCTCGTGGTGGTGGACGTACAGCGCGGAGGCCCCTCGACGGGACTCCCGACCAAGACCGAGCAGAGCGACCTGGCACAGGCCCTCTATGGCCGCAACGGCGAATGCCCGGTGATCGTCGTGGCCGCGTCGTCGCCCAGCGACTGCTTCCACTACGCCTTCGAGGCCGGACGCTTGGCTATGGAGCACATGACGCCCGTGGTCCTGCTGACCGACGGATTCATCGCCAACGGCTCGGAGCCGTGGCGCATCCCGTCGATGAAGGACTACCCCGCCATCCAGCCCCCGATCATCGACGAGGCCCCCGAAGGCGGATTCATGCCCTACGTGCGCAACGAGAAACTGGCCCGCGGCTGGGCGTTCCCCGGCAAAGTGGGTCTGGAGCACCGCGTGGGCGGATTGGAGAAGGACTGCGTGAAGGGCTGCATCTCGCACGACCCGGCCAACCACCAGAAGATGACGCGCACGCGCGCCGAGAAGGTGGCCAAAGTCGCCGAGAACATCCCGGCGCAGAGCGTCTACGGCGATGCCGAAGGCGATCTGCTGGTCGTAGGCTGGGGCGGCACGCGCGGCCATCTGCAAAATGCCGTGGACGAAATGCGCAAAGAGGGCAAAAAAGTCTCGCTGTGCCATTTCAACTACATCAACCCGCTGCCGAAGGGCGTGCGCGGGATCTTCTCGAAATTCGGAAAGATCGTCATCTGCGAACTCAACGAAGGCCAGTTCGCCAACTACCTGCGCCAGAACTTCCAGGAGTTCCCCTACGAACAGTACAACAAGTGCGAGGGCCAGCCCTTCACGGTTGTAGAGCTTAAACAGAAATTCGAATCCTTATTGAAGTAATCATGGCAGACTACAAATACACCCCTGCGGATTTCAAGAGCGACCAGGAGGTACGCTGGTGCCCCGGATGCGGCGACCACGCCATACTCAGCGCCGTGCAGCGCGCGCTGCCCGAGATCGCCGACGCGCTCGACACGCCCCACAACCTGTTCACGTTCGTGTCGGGCATCGGCTGTTCGTCGCGCTTCATCTACTACATGAAGACCTACGGGTTCCACTCCGTCCACGGACGCGCCAACGCCGTGGCGACGGGCGTCAAGACCGCCAACCCGCGCCTCTCGGTGTGGGTGACGACGGGCGACGGCGACTCGCTGGCCATCGGCGGCAACCACTTCATCCACGCCATCCGCCGCAACGTGGACCTGAACGTCATTCTGTTCAACAACGAGATCTACGGCCTCACCAAAGGCCAGTACTCCCCCACCTCGAAGCTGGGCAAAATCACCAAGACCTCGCCTTACGGCACGGTCGAGAAGCCGTTCAACCCCGGCGAGCTGGTGATCGGCGCCAAGGGCACGTTCTTCGCCCGCACGATCGACATGGAGGTCCAGTTGTCGAAAGAGTGCATGATCGCCGCCGCCAAGCACAAGGGCATGTCGGTGATCGAGGCGTTGCAGAACTGCGTGATCTTCAACGACAAGACCCACTACGACTTCGCCGCCGACAAGGCCACGCGCGCCGAACGCACGGTGACGCTGCGCCACGGCGAGAAGATGCTCTTCGGGGCCAATAAGGAAAAAGGTCTCGTGTTCGAGAACATGAAGCTCAAGGTGGTGACCGTGGGTCAGGACGGCTATACGCTGGACGATGTGCTGACGCACGACGCCCACGAGCGCGACACGACGCTGCATTCGATGCTGGCGGCCATGAAGTACCCCGACTATCCGGTGGCGCTGGGCGTGATCCGCGAGGTCGAGGACGACGCGGTGTACGACCGTGCCGTGGAGCGTCAGGTCGAGGAGGTGAAGGCCGCGAGCAAGATCCGCTGCGTGGACGACCTGCTGCGGTCGGGCGCCACGTGGGAGGTGGAATAGCCGGTTTTTCCACAGCCGGAACGCTTCGGGGCGCTGAAAATGAATTTCAGCGCCTCTTTTTTCACTTCGGATTTTGCAGAATAAAAAAATCCGATTATCTTTGCACCTGCATCGGGGGATTAGCTCAGCTGGCTAGAGCGCTTGCATGGCATGCAAGAGGTCACGAGTTCGAATCTCGTATTCTCCACACGAAAAAAAGACCATCGGATTTCGATGGTCTTTTTTTACACGGTTCCCGTCGGGCCGGCGGACTCCCGAAACAGAGCGGCACATGAGCGAACGACACAAAAGACTGCACCCGGCGATGTTCGCCGGAACGGGCAGCGACGTGGGCAAAAGCCTGCTCGCTGCGGCTTTCTGCCGCATTTTCCGCCAGGACGGATATGCTCCCGCACCGTTCAAGGCCCAGAACATGGCCCTGAACTCCTATGTGACGGCCGACGGCGGCGAGATGGGCAGGGCGCAGGTCGTGCAGGCCGAAGCCGCCGGCGTGGAGTGCCATACGGACATGAACCCGCTGCTGTTGAAACCCAACACCGACAAGGTCTGTCAGGTGATCCTCAACGGCCGGGTCGTCGGAAACAGCTCCGCCGCCGAATTCTTCCGCACCGGGCCCGGGCGGGAGGCCCTGCGGCGCGAGGTCTGCGCCGCCTACGACCGTCTGGCGGCGCGCTACAACCCCGTGGTGCTCGAAGGCGCCGGAAGCATCAGCGAACTGAACCTGCGCGATGCGGACCTCGTGAATATGCCGATGGCCGCCCACGCCGGGGCGGACGTGTTTCTGGTGGCCGACATCGACCGCGGAGGGGTGTTCGCCTCGGTGTACGGAACGATGCAGCTGCTCGAAGAGTGGGAACGCCGGCTGGTCAAAGGCATCTTCATCAACAAGTTCCGCGGCGACATCAGCCTCTTCGACGAAGGCCGCCGGATGCTCGAAAAACTCTGCGGCATCCCCGTGCTGGGCGTGATCCCCTACCTGCGCGACGTGCATATCGAAGCCGAAGACTCCGTGGCGCTCGACCGGCGCCACCGCCGGGCCGAACCCGGCAAGGTCAACATCGCTGTCGTGCTGCTGCGCCACCTCTCGAATTTCACCGATTTCGATACGCTGGAACGCCGTCCCGGCGTCTGCCTCTATTACACCGATTCGCCCGAAGCGCTCGACGATGCCGACATCGTCTTCCTGCCCGGGTCCAAAAGCGTGATGGCCGACCTGGCGGAACTCCGCCGCAAGGGGCTGGCCGACCAGATCGTCCGGCTGGCCGAAGAGGGACGTACCGTGGCGGGCATCTGCGGCGGTTATCAGATGATGGGCCGCACCATCCGCGATCCGCACCGCATCGAAAGCGACACGGAAACGATGCCGGGACTGGGACTGCTGCCCGTCGAAACCGTGCTGGCCGGCGAGAAGGTCACCCGGCAAATCCGGTTCACCCTCCCCGGCGACGACCGCACGGGATCGGCCTACGAAATCCACATGGGACGCACCGCTCCGCTCCCCGGACACGCGGCGGAACCGCTCGCACGCCTCGCCGACGGAACCAGCGACGGCTGCGTCGCCGGGAACTGCCTGGGAACCTACCTGCACGGAATCGCCGACAATCCCCTTTTCATCGACCGTCTGCTGCGCCCCTTCGCAGCACGGCTTCCCCGGACGGAGCTCCCCGACGCCCGCGCCTACAAGGACCGGCAGTACGACCTGCTGGCCGATCGCGTGCGCCGGAACACCGACATGGAACGGCTTTACGAAATCCTGAGCCGCTGAAAACAGCTCCGTGCGGGAAGCCCCGCCGGAAGAGAAGCATCCCGAAAATTAGTTAGCGTAAAAAATACCCCAAACGGCCGCCCGCCGGAAAGCCGGGATACGCCGGACACTTAGTCCCGAAAATACGGTATCAGGGGCCTCCGAAAACATCTCGGACGTTTTTCCGCGCGCCGCACGGCATCCGGTGTTATGGGTCCGGAGCCGTGTGTGCACGCACACACACGACATTTTCCAACAAAAAAATTATATAATTCTGGAAGATTTTTATAACCACTTTATTAGCAAGCAGTTCTGAGGATAAGGTAAAAATGAGGTAATGATTTGGCAACCCTGTCTATTTCTACGTTCTGCTGTGAGTTGCTGTCAATGTCTCTCGTCTTGGTACAAAAGTAGCAATAAAAATCGGATACACATCAAAATGTCCCATGATTTTTATCACAGGACGTTTTTTATCTTCGCTGAATAATCCGGTTTAACCGTTACTTCTATTTTCGGCAAGTTGCGGGCTATGATTGCTGAAATTTATACTTTAATCCATACTCTTCCAACTTGCTATACAGCGTTGTACGTCCGATTCCGAGCAATTCGGCGGCAACCTTGCGGTTTCCGTTTGCCTGCTTCAACGCGCGTAAGATGCGTTCCTTGTCCTCCGCATCGTTTCGCAAGGCGAAGCTGACAGGTGAGGTCGGTTTCGTTACGGCAAGTTCCAGATGCTCTTTCATGACAACTCCCGTCTGTGCCTGCAACACCGCGCCCATTATCTTCTGCCGAAGCTCACGGACATTACCCGGCCACGGATGGGTCAGCAATGTCTTACGGGCTTCCGCATCGAACCCAGTCACGCTACATTCCAATTCATTGTTGGCAATCTCACGGAAGAACTCCGCCAACGGCATGATGTCCTCCTGACAGTCACGCAAGGGCGGAACAGTTATCTCGAAGTCGTGCAAACGGTACAGCAAATCCTGTCGGAAACGTTTTTCAATGACCGCTTTCTCCAGATCCTCGTTGGTGGCGGCGATGATGCGGACATTGAAGCTCTTGTCCGTCTTGTCACCTATAGGGCGGTATCTCCGTTCCTGTATGGCACGGAGTAACATCTGCTGGGTTTCCAATGCGAGATTGCCTACCTCATCCAAGAACAATGTGCCACCCTCTGCCTCATTGAAGTATCCTTTCTTTGTGCTGTCCGCACCCGTAAACGCGCCTTTGACATGTCCGAAGAATGCCGAGGGCGCAAGGTCTTTGGAGAGTGAACCGCAGTCCACAGGCACAAACGGTTTCCCTGCCCTTTTGCTCTTATCATGCAGATGGTGGGCGATATGCTCCTTGCCCGTGCCGTTCTCTCCGAATATCAGCACGCTCATATCAGTAGGGGCAACTAATCTTATCTGTTGCATGATTTTCTGAAAGGCGGAACTGTCACGGGCAAAAACGGGCATACGATTTCGTCCGATACTCCGTTCTTTCAGGATGGTATGAAGCAGAGGCATAAGTTTATCCTCCACAAGCTGCTTGGGGATATAGTCCAGCGAGCCGAGTTTCATACTTTCGACTGCCGTATGCACTTCGGCATAGTTGGTCATGATGATTAACGGTTGTGTCATGCCTTCCTTGCGCATCCATCGTAATAGGTCGATGCCGTCACCGTCGGGTAGTCGTAGGTCAGAAACCACGATGTCCCCGTCTGAGGCTTGTTGCAGAAGTTTCTTCGCGGTCGAGAGGTGGTAAGCCTGCACGGTACGGAATCCTTCCCGTGCCAGCAGGTTGCAGACAAACTCGCAATACACGATATTGTCCTCCACCACGATGATTCTTGTTTTATCCATTTTCGTATTTTTCCTTTCTTCTTTTGCCTGCCGGATAATTTCAGCACCTTTATCCAGCACAGCCGGTCACCGCTTTGCATATCGCTTCGTCATCTGGAGTGGCACTTCCATGAAGTTGGGCGTAAAGTTCCCTCAATGGCTGGTCGGCACGGAGAATCTGCCATGAACTTCGCAGATGGTGTGTAAGTGTGTCCAGTTCTTGGAGGTCTTTACGCTGTTCTGCATCCTTGACCGCCTGCATTTCCTTTTCGGTTTCCGCTATCAGTTTGTCCAGCATGACGGATTCATTGCCATAAGATAGCAGAGTGGAAAAATCCGGCTTTTCATCCAATATGCTGCTTAATGCGCATTTATCCGTAATCTCCATCAGTTCGGATATGGAGAACGGCTTGAACAGGCATCCGGCAAATCCACGCCCTATAAGTTCCTCCTTGCTGCAACTGCCCGAAGCGGTTGTCACGACTATGGGAATACTCTTCGAGTTGCCTACATTGGATGAGCGCAACAGTTCCAGCAGTTCAAAACCGCTTATCTCAGGCATATTCAGATCCGTCAGAAGCAGGCTGTATTCCTTTTTTCGTATCAGCTCCATCAGTACCGAAACATTGGTACAGGTATCGCAGTGCATCCCTTCATGGGCATACATTTCTTTCAACATAAGGAGAAGTACCTCGTCATTGTCGATGGCAATCACATCATGGCAGATATGATTATGGCGCATTTGCGCTTGAATTGTCTGTTCCGGCAGTTCCTCGGCTGTCTGCATGGGAATTTCCACCGTGAAGCGGCTCCCTTTGCCTTTCTCGCTTTCCAAGCGTATAGTTCCACCGAGCATCGCCACAATACGCTGCACGATGGACAATCCTAATCCGAAGCCGTCTTTTGCGGCGGCATTTGAAAGACGTTCAAATGCACCGAATACTCGTTGTTGCTCATCTTCGGTCATGCCCGTACCGGTATCTTCAACGATAAGTTTCAGCAAACCGTTATCATAATCCGCTGCCAATGATACACTACCGTTATCCGTGAACTTGATGGCGTTTGACAACAAGTTGTTGCCGATTTGCAGGATACGTTCCTTGTCGGTCAAAACCACCGCATCGGTGTGGCTCTCCACTATCAAAGTCAGCCCCTTGTTCATGGCAATGGGCATGAACTCCGTTTCAAGAATATGCGTGATTGCGGAAATCCTGCAAGGGGAAAGGTTGGGTTGCTCCTTGCCGTTGTCCAGACGGAAGAAATCCAGCAGCGTGTTGAGCATCTCCCGCATACGCTCGGAAGATTGCCGGATATTATCCACATACATGGTGCTTTTATCCGCGCTACAACTTTTCTGCATCAGTCCGGCATAGCCTCATTTTGTCAATCGTATTTTTTCGTGGTAGAAGTAGTTTACGATGACAGGTTTGCCTTTTTCCGAGCGTCCGTATGGCAGATCGTTTATACGATACGGGAAGCCCTGCTCCTTGGCGTAATTTGAAATGTCCTGCTCCAATGCCTGCCAGTATTCAAGCCTTTTTTTATTGTAAATTTCCTCGTAAAGCGGTATGAGGTCAGGATACTTCTCACGGATATACGTCATTATCCCGCCTTTGAACTGCCCGCGTAAATTCAGGTTTTCAAGCCAGATTAAATCAGCATAATCTTTTACCTCCTCTATTATTGCCTTCACGTCTGTTATTCTGGGGAATATGGGCGAGACGAAGCATACGGTGCGGATACCTGCCTCGTATGTCTGACGCATCGCTTTCAGACGGCGTTCAATGCTTACGGCGTTGTCCATATCTGCGCAGAACTGCTCGTCGAGCGTATTGACAGACCATGACACAGTCACTTTGGGAAAACTCTTCAACAGGTCGAGATCGCGAAGGACAAGATCGGACTTTGTGCATATCATAATCTCGGCATCGCTTCCTCGCAACTCTTCGAGCAGCCTTCGGGTACGGTGGAATTCTTCTTCATACGGATTGTAACCGTCCGTCACAGACCCTATTACAACACGTTCACCGTCGTATTTATGAGGATTCGTTATCGGCTTCCAGTTTTTTACATCTAAAAACGTACCCCACGGCTCGGTGTGCCCGGTGAACCGTTTCATGAACGATGCGTAGCAATACCTGCAGGCGTGGGGACACCCTACATAAGGGTTGACCGAATATCCTCCCACCGGCAGAGAGGATTTGGTCATTACACTCTTTACATCTATTTCCTTTATTGTATCCATATTCATTGTATTCGTCTGGTAAATTGTTCCGGCAATTCCTGAATCATTCTTTCGTCGCCCATAATCGGCAGCAAATCCTCTTTCATGAACACCGGTATGCCATGAGCCTTTGCCTGTTCTGCAATGCTAAGCACCCATTCGGGGCGCGAATATGACTTTCCTTTTCGGTTTCCGGTCTCTGTGCCTATGACAATCCAGTCAATTCCCTCGAAATCAATCTCGCCGATATCATCGAAGAGAGGTTCAAACGTGACATGGTAGTGTCGTGCTTTGATATTCTTTTTCAAATCATCAATCCTCCTTTTCTCGGAACTGCGCGTGACGGTCACGCCCATCCATACGTTCTCGTCGTCAGAGGAGAAACTGATTTTGTCAGGGCGCTTCGTCAGAAAGATATAGGCGTGCTGGGGATTGCTGCTGATCCGCTCGAAAATTTCTGCGTTCCATTCAGGCTTCCAATCGGAGAAATCGCTCATTCCTGTCATGAGCCACACATGAGGACGGGACGTATCGATGATGCGCAGTTTTCGTTCCATGTATTCAGGCACGGAAAAGTCGTCGGTAATGTGGAAACGGCGGCAGTTGTTACGGGCATAGCAGTAAGGGCATCCTATAGTGCACCCTACCACTATGTTCATGTTTTTTATCAGGGATTTAATGCAGACACTCATAACACAACTGTTTCTCCGTCCTCCGGGATAATCAGCCGGCTCATGTCGGCTTCGTGATGCGTTGCCTCATTGCGCAGAATTGCACGGGTGGTCTGGCAATGGTCGATGGCATCCATGTGTACGGCTATCAGCTTGATATGCGAAGGCAATTCGTCAAGTATCTGCATCACTTCGTTCTCGTCGGGGATGATAGGACCGTCCGTTTTGGAAAATTCGGGAAAGATTGCACCTCCGGAGTTTACCACGATATAGTCAGGATTGAACCGTTCCACGGTGTCTCGGATACATGCTTCCCATCGGCAGTCACCCATTATATAAACGGTCGGGAAGCCCTCGGCTTTTAGCACATAACCTGATACAGGTCCCATCATCTGCCCGATCTGCCCGAAACCATGATGTCCGGTCGTGCGGTAAATGGATATGCCGTCTATTGTTTTTATTTCTTCGATGGGTATCACATTTGTAAATCCGTCGTTTCTGATGGCGTCCGCGTCCTGGGGCTGAACGTAGAAAGGAATTTCTTTGGGCAAATGTGTGGGGACACTCGGCTCGTAATGGTCTATGTGATTGTGGGTCAGGAGCACCATGTCCACGCCTCCGATAATATCCTGAATAGGAATGGTGAGGTGTACCCTCGGTGTTTTATTCACACCGAGGGCCGATATCAAAGTGCCTTTGTCGGCTAAAACGGGGTCAATTAGCATGGTGTGTCCCGCATACCTGATTTTCAAGGTGGCATTGCGCACCAATTGTACTGTGGATGTCTTTTTCATGACTATATGTCTTGTTATTGATTACGGGTGCAAAGTTCGGAAGAATCCGGCGAAACATCTATGCCTGAAAAAACGGTAATTATGCCATTTTGATAAATGAAATTATTATCTTTGCAAAAACGACAAGGATATGGACGAGATAATCAACCCTGATCGACTGGTCAGCGTACCGTTCAACAAGACACGCTGCGGCGTGGATTTTTACATCAATACTGCCATAAACAAGGACATCGGACTTGTGCTGACAGAAAACAAGCGGTTTAAGACAGACTTCTTCAGCTTCTACTTTTTCCGTAAGGCAAACGGATATTTGCTACTGAACTTCCGCAAGATTGAACTGCGCGACGGCATGGTTCTCCTGCTTTCACCCCATCAGCAACAAGAGTGGCATGTAGATGAGACGGCGTTGGATTACACGTTCCTTATATTCCGCGAAGATTTCATGCGTACTTTTATCGCCGACAAGTTCTTCGTTTTTCGCCTTTTGTATTGTTACCAGACAGATACGCCGCCTTACATCAATGCCACACATGACGAAATGAAGGAATATATGCGGCTGCTCGGAAAGATTAAGTATGAGCTGATGAATCCAGTGTCCGATACGTACAATATCATTGTTTCCTTACTATATTATCTTTTGCTGATTATCAATCGTACATACGCTGCCGCCTATTGCTTGCCCGCTGAAATTGCTAAAAACAATTTCGCTTTTCGGTTCAAGGACTTGTTGGAACAGAATATCCGCACCCACCAGCGGGTGCAGGAATATGCAGACATGCTTCATGTCAGTCGCATCACACTCAATAACTCAGTAAAAGCCCAATTCGGAGTATCAGCTACCCATTTGATAAAACAACGTCTGCTTGAGGAACTGAAGAACGAATTGCTATTCTCCAACCGCACTGTCAGTGAAATGGCGGATGATTTCAATTTCTCTGATCCGAGCCATCTCATGCGCTTCTTCAAACAGCAAACAGGCAAAACATTTACTCAGTACATGACGGATTACAATAAAGGCATATACGAATAACTTCTTAATATAGTCGATAGCGGCTATCGAAATATGGTTGTTGATGTTCAGGCGTTTTTGTACTGCATGAACCATTTTACGATTTCTGGATCTTCGTGCGAGCCGAGTAAGAAAGGCTTGTCGGTATCCAGCGTCTTTATCCGTGCCATGTCGTCGGCCGACAGGGTGAAGTCTAATATGTCGAGATTCTGCTTCATGCGTTCCGGTTTCACAGACTTAGGAATAATTATGCACACTGATATTTATCGCGCCCGGACAGGTGTTCGGTGCGGAAGATGACGGCATGCAGTTCCAACCAGATGGCTACCTGCTTATGTTCCATCCCGACCTGCTGCGGAATACACCTCTCGGGCGGATAATGCGTGAATATTCGTTCTTTTCCTACGAGACAAACGAGGCATTGCACCTTAGTGTGGAAGAACGGCAAATCATCATGGATTGCTTCCACAAGATTCAATATGAATTGAACCATCCGATACACCGTCACAGCAAGAACCTCATCACAGACAGCATCAAGACGTTCCTTGATTACTGCACACGTTTCTATGACCGCCAGTTCATCACACGCGACAACCAAAACCGAGACATCCTCGCAAGATTTGAGCGGTTGCTTGACGAATACTTCCATGATGGGGCTGCTAAACGGATAGGCTTGCCCACTGTACAGTATTGTGCAGACAAGCTCTGCCTCTCGCCCAACTATTTCAGTGATTTATTGAAAAAAGAAACAGGTTCAACCGCCCTGCATTTCATTCATGACAAGTCTATTGAAATAGCCAAGACGGAACTTGCATCTACAGACGACACCGTTAATGAAATCGCCTATAATCTCGGTTTTCAGTACCCGCAACATTTTACCCGACTGTTCAAGAAAGAGGTAGGTTACACTCCGAATGAATATAGAGCGCAAGTGTCGTGAGAATTGGATTAGTACAGAATATTAGAACCCAACACCTCTCTTGCGCTTAACTTTCTTCCTTCTGCGAAGTATATCCACCATTTCCTGATTGGCTTCCGCATCAGCAGCGTTATAAGATGAGCCACTGCTTTTTAGCAATCCCCAAGAGCCGTTGAACAACTCGCTTTGTGCCGTGCCGGACGGTGCGCTTGGTGTAGCCGTTTCATATATTCCGGCTGTTATTCCCATACGTTCCCTGCATCTGTTGTGCTGCAAAGCCGCGTCAATCTTGGAATAACTGAAACGCCTGTCCACTTTGGAGCCGTTGAAATGGTAGCCATTCATGGAGAATACAACACCCTGCACCTCGCTGGTCTGCCCCTTATGCTTGAAATGTACTTCCACTCCCTGCCGTTTCAGGTTGGCGATAAGCACGTTCCAGTTGCCGCATCTGCCGACTTCCATTTTGATGATGTCGTAAAGCGCATATTTCGTCCTGTCTGGCTCTTTCAGGCGGTTGCGTTTGACATTGTCCTTTCCGCCAGCCATATGCAAGCCGTATTTCAAGGTCAATTCCTTGCAGATGCGGGTACTGCGCAGACGCTCGTGCCTGTCCGATATGGTATTGCCGTTGTTGTCTATGCGGTTGAAAGCAATATGCACGTGCGGATGCTCCTTGTCGAAATGCTGGGCGATGAAGAACTGCGTATTCTTGATTCCCATCCGTTCCATATATTCAAGCGCGATGCCTGCCATGATACGGTTCGTCAGCCGTAACTCATCCTCTTTGGAAAAACTCAACGCGATATGTCCGACAGGTTTTGTCACCTTATCGTTCATCCGTGACTGGGCATTGAAACTCATGGCGATAGTTTCCAGATTTTCCATAAACAAGCCTTCGCTTGCTACTATCTGCGTATCCTTCTTCTTGTCGATGATGTAATCCACCACACCCTTGAAGTCGCTTCCTTTTACGATTTTCGCCATCATATCCCTATCTTGGTTATAAGTTCATGAATCCTTGCCACTGCCACCTTGCAGTCCCACCGTTCATCGTGGAAGCCTCCGGCGTTTGCCTTACGCGCAAGCTGGTTGAGATTGTTAGCCATGCCGCAGAGTTGGCGGATGTATCCGGCATGTTCCTCCGACAGCCGTTCTTTCACATGACCGTTACGGAAACATTCCCTCATGTACTCGCTTGGTGATACGCCCGCCTCATGCGATCGTGTCAGCAGGCGGAAGTAGTCGGCTGCCGTCATTTTCACTGCGATACGGTATTTCAGTTTCTCGGTTGCTTCCTTCTTGGGGCGACCTCCCTTGTTGCGTTCCTTGTGTTCCTTTGTCTGTTCCATATTTTATTCCTTTTAATTCGGTTACTGATTCAACTGTATAGACCGACGGGATGCCACCTCCTGCAATTTGGATGGTGGGTGGCAAGCGGTTTCGGTACACCCGAAACACAAACTTGCTACCTCCCAATCCTTAAGGAATGAGTTTCGGGCATCTCCCGTTTTTCTCATTCGGGATGTCATAATCCCAACCCTTTCTTCTTGGGTTTTACGATAGTTCTTGGCGGTGGACTAACGGCTAATTTCTGCCGGATTCCACGCAGGTAATCGTTCAGGTCTTTATGCCCTTTGTAGTTGTCGGAGAAGTCGCGGATGCGTCCGGCGAACTTCCTTTCCAATTCCCGATACGCCTTTCTTCCCGCCTCGTCATTGTCGAGCATGCAGTGGATACGTCCATACCCGTGCAGCACATCTATAGCTTTGGAAACATTGGCGGTCGAATTGAGGATGACGTAATCCTGCCTGTCAAGGTCGGGCAAGTTCGAGCAGTTCCTCTTCCGCAACGTGAGGAATGAAAGATAGTCCATCATGCCCTCGAATACAAGGCATTTCTCTCTCGCTTCTCCCTGTTGCCGAATATGGCTGATGTCTTTGGGTGCGACACAGCCTTTGAAAAAACGGTTACGCACTTCATATCCTCCCGCCACATTCGGAAAACCGATGGCAAAATAGGGCTTGCCGTTATGGGTGAAGTGGAGCTCTTTACATTGCGCCTTTGCCAAAGCGATGTTTATGCCCCGTTCCTGCAAGTATCGGAGCAATGCCGGATGGGTGAGTTCGCCCACCTCCAAATGTTGGAAACTCGGTTCGGATGCCTGCTGGCGAAAAGAGAAAGATATGGGACGGATGTGTGGTGCCTGTTCCGCTATCTTGCCAAGCAGATAAGGCACATGGTCGGATGCGTACAGTACCCCTGCAAGTGCGATGATGTTACCACCTCTTCCCAGTCCATAATCGAACCACAGGTTGCAGTCGGTGTTCACCTTGAACGAGGCTTCCGTTTCCTGACGGAACGGGGATTTATACCACAGGCAGTTTCCCTGTTGCTTTACGGGCGAATAACCCAAACTTTGCAGATAGTCCGCAATTTTGATTTGTTTTGCTTCTTGGATGTTCATGATATAATTTCTATGGATTTGATGATGACTGTAAAAACGTTGATTTGATGAATGGGATATGTATTGTCCTATACGTTAATGCTTTATATTCTCAACATCTTCTCAACAAACCACTCACAAATAGAGAATCCAACAAACTGATGCTGTTTCCCTCTCAACTTTTCTTTTCGATTGTTGAGAATTTGTTGAGAGTGTATGCTGTTTATTATCAGTATGGTTATATCATTATTCATCAATTCAACAAAAAAAGAATAGTATTACAGGGATTCAAGTTGTTCCCTTGTGACGGTGTAGAAACGACCGACTCTTTTTATCGGCTCATATCGGCACTCCCGATTGTAATTGAATTGGTAAGTGGTATATGTAAGCCCGTTAGAGGCAGGAGTAAGTTTCCAACATTCCTGCAATACCTTTCTGACTTGGTGCTTCTCCACCTTTACCTGCGAATGTACCAGCAAAAGAAGAATGTCGTTGTGGCAGAACGAGAATGTGTCCGTGCCGACACTTTCCATAATGTCAAGGATAAGTTCGCACATCTCTATCTCCAATCGGTTGCGGTTGCTGCGGATAATCTTCTGCAAGGCTTCGGTATGCAGCAAAGAGGGCGCAAACCACATACGGCTTTCCTTTTCGGTGGAAAGTTGTCTGTATTGCAGGTAATACAGAAAGGCAGGTATCTCAGCTTTCAGCTTTTGCAGGAAGTCTGTGTCATCGGATTGCAGACGGTCTATCTTGCGCACCCAATAGCGTGTTTCACCTGCATCAATGATAACAGGCAGATACTCGTTGTTGGAGCATAGCACGAACTTGGCAAAGAACGCTATCTCGTCACGGTCTTTGCCTTTGGCTTCCACCTTGTAGGAAAGTGTGGTGCTGAGGTTCTTCAACCGCTCGCTGTCCTCCCTGCGGTTGAGCAATACCTCGTCCACCACGATGAGCAGTTTTCCTGCCCAGTCGGAATTGAACTGGCTGCGGAAGTCCTCGTTGGTATTGAAAGTGACATTGTTTTGAAACACAGCTTTCAGGAAGTTCAGGAATGTACTCTTGCCCGTGTTGCGTTCTTCTGATACCAACAGCAGGATAGGCAGTTTCTGCACGGGTTGCAGGTAGAGCAATTGAAGATAGTCCATGCCCAATTCATACTGTTCACCGAAGATATGGCGCACCAATGACCGGATACAGGGAAACTCGCCTTGTTGCGGACGGTGTCCTATCGGCTCGTAGAGGTTCAGGAACTTGTCCACCACGGGACGGTAGTCCACATGGTCGGGGACGGTGCAGAAGCCGTCGTACTTCGGCACGGTGGCGAGATAGTCCTTGCCGTAGTCCTGCCGCAGTGTTTCGTTGTTCCACACGATGCGCTTCTTCACATAGCCTCCGTTCAGACGGGGCTGGTTCACTAACTTGTAGAGGGTAGTACCCACACGGATAAACTCCTCATTTTCAAAGTTGCCTTGTTTCATTAGCACTTCATTTTTTTGTTTAATCAGTGCAAAACTCGGCAATTAGCGCAGAACGGATTAACAACTCACGCATACCTCACGTAAGATTTTCTTGGATTTGGCTTTATGACATACAACAAAAGCCCGAAGAAATGCCATTCTAATGGATTTTTCTTCGGGTTTGTCGTAATCGTACGTATGAATGGCAATACACCTATTCACATACTCGTATAAATACATTGTTGGCAATGGGAATACGCATAGGTCTCACTACTTCATGTCGTCATATCATTAGAACTTATGCCTGATAATTAGACATATCCCAACCATTTATACCCAGCGAAAAGAAGATATTTGTTTTCTCTTTTCGCAAGTACAGCCTTTTAAATATGGCATTGCGCACCTGTTCCGCACCGAAGCTGTCAATGCGGAAAGCAAGTGCGACTATCATCGGAAAGCTGAACACATCGGCATGATACCCGTTCTCCTGCCGAACATACTTCTGTACCTCGTATTCTTTTAATGCTCCACTGTTATAGATGTTTCTGATGGCAGAACGAAGTGTCGGAGCAATTACTCCGAACAGTTCCACCAATTCCGGCTCGCTCATCCAAATGTTTGAGACATTCTCCGGCATGATGATATTGCCGGATTCATTCACTGTTATGCTGTTTCTTCTCATACTCATGACATCGTTATTCCGTTAAACGTCTTACTCAGTTTGTCGCCGAACATGGTCAGGTCGTTGTCGAGCTTCTGCGTGGTTATCTTTGCGTAGAGTTGGGTCGTGACTATATTCGTATGTCCCAACACACGGCTTACGCTTTCAATGGGCATCCCCTTGCTCAAAGCTAATGTTGCGAAGCCATGACGACTGCAATGAAATGATATTGACTTGGTTATGCCACATTCCCTTATCATCCGTTTCAACGGTTTGCAGATAGACCAATAGTTCAAGCCGGGGAATATACGATTGTCTTTCTGCATCGGTCGGTAGCGTTCGACTATCTGCAAGGGTATATCCAGCAGCTTCACTTGGAAGGCGACTTTTGTCTTGTGGCGTTTGGACAATATCCACTTCTCGCCGTTCACCTCCACGATGTTGTCATTCGTCAGTTCCTGAATGTCCACGAATGACAAGGCGGTGAAACTGGCAAAGATGAAAATGTCACGGATGTATGCGAGCTTGCTGTCTGCAAACTCATGTGTCATGACCGCTTTCAGTTCATCCTCCGTCAGATATTCCCGTTCTTTCACATTGGGGCTGATATGAAACTGGATGAAAGGATTGCGCGGTATCAACCCGTTATAATGCGCTTTCATGACCACGCCTTTCAGCCACATACAGTTTGCCCATATCGAACCGTTCCGCAATCCGGCTTCAGTCGAGAGGTATGCGGCGAACTCCTTGATGAAATCGGGAGTAAGTTCCAACATGGACATATCGCTGCGTCTGTAAAACGACTTGATAAAGGCGGCTACATGGTTTCTTGCCCGTACACGTGCCCGATAGGTAGCCATTACCCTGTCTTTGCCTACCCGTTTCTTGAACACTTCGTTCTCACGGTCGAATGCTTTTAGCAGCGTCTCATACTCGCTGCCGATTCCCTGATAGGCGTTGCGCACCATCTCAGCCGTAACAAATGCCTCGCGGTCTGAAATGCGCTGGTAATGTTTGATGATTTGCGCCTTGATGTTGTCAAGGGCAAGGTTGATGTCTCGTGCCTCGCGGCTCTTGCCTTTCGCCTTGTTTCCTTTCACGTCCCAAAGCGTTTTCGGGATGTTCTGCTTACAACTGAACTGCGCCACAGTCCCGTTGATTGTCACTCGTCCCATGATGGGGACAATACCGTTTTTCTCCTTGCTGCCGTTCACGTAGAACAGAACCTTGAATGTGCTTCTTGCCATACTCGTTTTTTGTTTGCAAAGTTATTACTCAACGAGTTAGACCTTGATATGCCAACCTGTGCCACAAGCTGCCAAATACAACACGGTGTGTTAAAAATCACCATTCGGCGGGTAATGATTTGGAGACCGTTCTTCTTCATAAATCCGCTTTCCTTTACGTTACCTCGATTTTTCGCCTGTCCTCATTTGTCTTCGCAAACGCCTTATTGACAGGCATTACGAAGACATTTGTCCCTTTTTATTCGTCTTTTCCAGAGATATATAGTAACTTTGCCTTGGACCCGTTCCCCCGGAGCGAACGGATGCGACCGACACGCCACAATCATTCACCACATAAAACCAACTAACTAATTACAATCATGAAGAAACTATTGACGAAAGTTCATTGGCTGTGTGCCGTCCTGCTGGCGGTAACGCTGCTGCAACCGGGACTTAGCGTCGCCCAGAAAGGCGGGGGGGGGGGAAATTCACCCTTTCAGGCACAGTCAAAGGTGACGGCCAGCCCCTCGTCGGCGCGACCGTAGTCGAGCCGGGCACGTCGAACGGTACGGTGACCGGTGCAGACGGCAAATTCTCGCTTTCGCTCTCGAAACGCGGGGCGTCCATTCAGATATCCTTCATCGGATATGTGACCAAAACGCTCACCGCGAATGCCGATTTTCTGGAAGTTTCGCTCGACTCCGACGCCCAGAAGATCGACGAAGTGATGGTCGTCGCCTACGGCACGATGCGCAAACGCGACGTGACGGGCGCCATCACCTCCATTTCGTCGGAGTCCATCGAACGCCGCGCCCCCTCGAACGTCTTCGAAGCGTTGCAGGGACAGGTCGCCGGCGTACAGATCTCGGCAGGCTCGGGACAGCCGGGCGAAGCCTCGCAGATCAATATCCGCGGTATCTCGACCTTCTCGGCCGAAGGCGTGAAACCGCTCTACGTGGTAGACGGAATCCCGATGGAGGACATCGACGGCATCAACCCCGGCGACATCACCTCGATCGAAATCCTCAAAGACGCCGCATCGGCCGCCATGTACGGTTCGCGTTCGGCCAACGGCGTCATCCTCATCACGACCAAGGGCGGTCAGGAGGGAGCTCCGCGCATCGACGTGAAATACCTCCACACCTGGGGCAAACTCTCCCACAAACTCGCGCAGGCCACACGCGCCGACCGCCGCAAGTTCGACATCCTGCGCGACACCTATCATAAGGACAACGCGACGGGCTACGTTGACAACGCCAGCAACCAACTGATCAACGACTCGCTGAACGCAGCGTTCAACGTTGACAACGACTATCAGGACCTGCTTTTCCAGTGGGCCCAGAAAGACCAGGTGGACCTGAGCGTCGCCGGCGGCACGAAGCGGATGAAATACTTCGGATCGACGGGCTACTACAACGAGCGCGGTATCGTTCCCAACACGAATTTCCAGCGTCTGACGGCCCGTATCAACGCCGACTACACGGTCGCCAACTGGCTGACGCTCCACAGCCGCGTATCGCTGGGCTACTCCCAGAAGAACGGCATCAACGAAGGGCAGCTGATGACCGCAATGCTGTCGCGCCGCCCCTATTTCAACCTCTACTACCCCGACGGCACGCTGGCCGGCGTATTCCAGGGCCAGAAGAGCCCGCTGGCACAGGTGAAATACACCACCGACCGCACGGAATACTATCAGGGCAACCTCTATCAGGGCTTCGAACTGAAGCTCGCCAAGGGGCTGACGTTCCAGACCAGCATCAACGCCAACCTCTATCTCAACAAGCGCCAGCGCGTCTACCCGAGCATGATCACCGACGAGTGGCAGAAGAGCAACAGCGGCTACGCCGCCGACAACCTCAACTGGAACTGGCTCAACGAGAACGTCCTCACCTATAAGAACAAGTGGGGCAACCACAACTTCTCGGCCCTCGTGGGTTTCAGCGAGCAGCAGTGGCGCACCGACCAGACCGTTCTGTCGGGCATCAACTCCTCGACGGACTTCATCCCCACGATGAACGCCTTCGCCGCCAACCTCACCCTGAACGAGACCGGCACCTGGCAGTCGAATCACTCGATGGCGTCGCTCTTCGCCCGCGTGACCTACGACTTCAAGGCGAAATACCTGATTCAGGCCACCTTCCGCCGCGACGGTTCGTCGCGCTTCTCGAAAGGCAACCGCTGGGGCAACTTCCCCTCGGTATCGGCCGCATGGCGCCTCTCGGACGAGAATTTCATGAGCTTCTCGCGCCGCGCGCTCGACGACGCCAAGATCCGCGTCAGCTGGGGTATCACCGGCAACGAGCAGATCGGCAACTACGACTACCTCTATTCCTACGCCACGGGCGACATCTACGACGGCGTGGGCGGCGTCTACCCCGCACGCCTCGCCGTGGACAACCTGCGCTGGGAGGAGACCCGCCAGGTGGACGTGGGTCTCGACCTGAGCTTCTTCAACAGCCGCCTGACCATCACGGCCGACTACTACGACAAGTACACCGACGGTCTGCTGGCCAACCGCGAGCTCCCGAAGGAGTCCGGATTCTCGACCATGCGCACGAACGTCGGCGAGGTCAGCAACCGCGGTTTCGAGTTCTCGATCGCCGGCGACCTCGTCCGCACGAAGGATTTCCGCTGGAACGCATCGTTCAACATCTCGCGCAACTGGAACACCGTCGAGAAACTTGCCGAGGGCGAACCCTATCTGGAAAACGACCTCTGGTGGATGGCCGAGGGCGGTTCGATCGGCGACTTCTACGGCTACAAGCAGATCAACATCTTCCCCTACGACGAGTCGAACGCCTTCACGCCCGACACGTGGCAGCAGCTCACGCCGGTCTTCGAAAACGGCTCGTTCAGCCACTACACGCTCGACGGGCAGGTTTACAACGGCAGCTACGTGCAGAAGAAACTGCCCAACGGCAAACCCTTCCGCGGCGGCGATGTCAACTGGGAGGAGTCCGCGGGTTCGCGCGACGGCGTGATCGACGAAAACGACCGCATGATCATCGGCAACGCGCTGCCCACCTACACCGGCGGCCTGAGCACGAACTTCACCTACAAGAACTTCGGTCTCTTCGTGTCGTTCTACTACTCGTTCGGCGGGCAGATCTACAACTACGCCGAGCACCAGCGCAACATGTTCCTCTACACCTCGACGACCCCGTCGCCCCACGTGATCAACAACATGTGGATACACCAGGGCGACCAGGCGCTCTACCCGCGCCCCTACAACGACGAGTACAACAACGCGCGCTACGCCAACTCGTTCTACGTCGAGGACTCCGACTACATCCGCCTGTCGAACGTGCGTCTGTCCTACGACCTGCCGGAGCGCTGGCTCAAATCGCTGCGCATCAAGGCGCTGCAAGTCTACATCTTCGGCAACAACCTGATGACGTGGACCTCTTACAGCGGCTACGACCCCGAGTTCTCGTCGTCCAACCCGCTGCAAATCGGCCGCGACACCTACCGCTACCCCATGAAACGCGAATTCGGCGCAGGTATAAACGTTAAATTCTAAAGGCTTACAACAATGAAAAAGATCAAATACATACTTGCAGCCCTCCTGCTGGCCTCGGGGTTCAGCTCGTGCGAGTCGTTCCTCGACGAACAGCCCGTGAGCGAACTCCCCGCCGACCAGATGTGGACCTCCTCGCGCGAAGCCAAGGCCGGCGTGAGCCAGATCTACGGGTTCTTCCGCTCGGCCATGCGCGAAAACTACTTCTACTGGGGCGAATTCCGCTCGGACGACTTCGCCCCCGGAGCTTCGACGGCAGCCACCCAGCAGCGCGTCATCGACAACCAGCTGACCACCGACCTCAACTGCACGAAGTGGACCGCCCTCTATCAGGTCATCAACCAGGCCAACCTCTGCATCAAATACCTGCCGGGCGTCGATATGCCGTCGGTGTCGGACCGCAACGACCTGCTGGGACAGGCTTACGGCATGCGTGCGCTGGCCTATCTCTACGCCGTGCGCGTCTGGGGCGACGTGCCCCTGTTCACCGAGCCCAACGAGGAGTACAGTCAGGAGATCTACCGCGAGCGCACCGACATGAACTACATCCTCCGCGAGGTGGTTCTCGAAGACGCCAAAAAGGCCGAGTCGCTGATCGACCGCACGAAGAACAAGGAGCGCAAACGCATCTCGGTCTACGGCGCGTGGGCGATCATGGCCGACACCTACATGTGGCTCAAGGAATACAGCCTGGCCGACCAGACCATCGAGAAGATGAAGAACGACGCGTCGTTCATGGCCCTCGAAACCGACATCAGCACCTGGAAGAAGATGTTCGCCGAGGAGCTGAACAACAAGGCCAGCGACAACACCCCCGAGAACGACGAATACAGCACCAAGGAGTTCATTTTCATCGTGCATTTCAACATGGATGAGGTGGGCACCAACGGTTACAGCTACATGTACCAGTGGTTCACGGGCTCGGGCAACCGCGCCGCCGTGATGTCGCCGGCGCTGCTGGCCAAATACGATCAGGAAAAGGACCTGCGCTTCCCGCTGGTGACGAAGAACTACCAGTCGGGCTGGGAGATGCGCAAATACATCTCGGGCGACATCTCCTCGACGCTCAACAGAACCTGCGAAGTGGGCTACCCCATCTACCGCTATTCGGACATGATCCTGTTGCAGGCCGAAGCGCAGGCCCGGCAGAGCAAGTGGGAGGAGGCCCTCGACCTGGTGAAGCCGATCCGCACGCGCGCCGGTCTCGAAACCCCTTCGGCCGCGGATTTCGCCGACGAAGAGGAGCTCGTGGACTTCATCCTCGACGAGCGCCAGCGCGAACTGGTCGGCGAAGGCCGCCGGTGGTTCGACCTCGTGCGCACGGGCCGCTGGAAGAGCGTCATGGGCCCGATCAACGGCTGCCAGGAGGACGGCAACGAACTCTTCCCGATCCATTTTTCCCACCTGGACCAGAACAAGAAACTGGTGCAGAACAGCTACTACGCAACGAGTAAATAATTTCCAAAACGACCTGTACCATGAAACCCATAATCAAGAAATTGTCGTTGCTTCTGGCGGTCGCGCTGACCGCAGCCTGCGGCGACATGAAACTGCAAACCGACGCCGACTACGACCATTCGGTGCTCGACCCCCACATCCCGATGACGGCGTGGGAGTATTTCGAAACCCGTACGGACATTTTCAGCGAGTTCATGGCGGCCGTCGAATACGCCGGCATGAAGGAGTACTACACCCAGACCGGCCGCGAATACACCTTCCTGGCGCTGACCAACACGGCCGTCAAGGCGTTCGTGAGCACCTATCCCGACAAGTCGAAGATCACCGACTGCCCGAAGGAGGACGTGCAGAACCTGCTGCGCTACCACATCATCGACGGTTTTTACAGCGGCTACGGAGAGCTTCCCGTGGAGGCGATCTTCGTGCTGACGCTGCGCCGCGGCGAAGAGGGTCTGATGACCATGCTCACGCGCAAGAACCCCTGGATGGCCGACGCCGGAGCGATCATCGTGAACGACACGGGCACGAACGGCAACTCGCCCATGCGCAAGTCCGTGAGCTGCAACATCATGCCGACCAACGGCGTGATTCACGTCTTCGACTCCTACTGCTATTACAGGAAATAGGACACGACGAACATTAAAACACCGAAAACCATGAACAAGAGATTATTCACGATACTGGCCGGGATTTTCGCCGTCATGTCGTTCGCAGCCTGCAACGACGACGAGGGAATCGACCCTTCGGCCGCCGAACCGACCATCACCTACGCCTACGACACGCTGGAAGCCGACCTCAACGTGGTGGACAACCTGCCGGTCGTCGCCATCGTCAAATCGGAAGCAGGGCTCAAAAGCGTCTCGCTCAGCATCAACACCTCGGACGGGGAGACGGTTCCCGTGACCACCGTCACCGAGTTCTTCAACGCCAGGAGTTACAGCCTCGCGGAGGAGATCAACTACGAGTCGAACTACACCGAGGCCGTGATCGAGGCCGTGGACCTGCTGGGCCGCAAGGCCGAGGCGAAGATGCCGATCTCGATCATCGACGTTGTGGAAGCCCCCTCGATCGTCTTCACGCCCGCAAAATGGTCGTACGACGAGACCGTCGGCGGCGAGAAGCCCCGCACGCACATCGAAGTGAACACCTCGGCGCTGTTGCAGTCGATCGAGATCACCCGCGTGAAGACCTCGGGGCAGGAACCCTATACGAGCCTGACGTTCACCGACGAAGATCAGCAGAAATCGTGGACCTTCGACGAAATGATCGAGTTCGACGAATTCGACAGAGGCTTCAAGGTCAAGGCCGTTGACAACTACGGACAGGTGCGCATCGAGACGATGCAGATCCAGTACAAGACCGTTCCGCCTCCCGTCGTGACCTTCGCCCAGACGACGATCGCGGCCGACAAGGACGAGGAAAAAACCGTCGAGATCGCCATCGAGTCGCAGGCCGGCGTCGTCAAAGTCGAGCTGTTCCGCGTGGAGGGCAAGACCGAGACATCGGTGAAGACCACGACCTACGAGAGGCTCAATGAGCTGAACTACGCCGAGAAGATGCTCTTCACCAACTCCACGTCGGGCGTCAAGGTGATCGTCACGGACAATGTGGGCCGCACGACCACGGCGACGACCAAAGCCTGCGTCAACATGTACTACGTCGAGGATATTCCGGTCGCCACGGCTCCGGCGGGCGACGGTGCGGAAGCTGCCGGCGGGGCGAAACGCCTGCTCTCGCTGGGCGACCAGAAGACCTACTCCGTGCAGGAGTGTCTGGAAAACACCGACTTGCAGTCGCACGCCGACGTTAAGGTCTACTACATGAACGGCAACGCCCAGTCGGTGCGCATCTACTCGATGGAGAATGCCGACGGCAAGAACGCGGAATACTCGTACAACGGCCAGAACATCGGCAGTTTCGGCGGGCTCAACGCCACCCGGTTCAAACTGCTCACGGACGTGGACTTCGAGAGCGCCACGGCCGCCGACATCGCCGCCATCGACGCCGGAACCATCCAGTCCTCAAACATCAAGGGCAAAGAGGAGCTGATCGGCGCCGTGATCGCCTTCAAAACGGGCGCGAAGTCCTCGGCCGGCAGCGGCAAAGTGGGCCTCATGAAACTCGTTGCGATCGGCGAGAAGATCGGCACGAACGCCAACGCCCGCGTATTCACCTTCGCGGTCAAACTCCCCAAGGAGTAACCGCATTTTCAGAATCGGAAATTCCTCCGGAGCAATTCTCCGGAGGGTTTTCCGTTCTTCGATAAACCGAACAGACCGAAACGATGACCCCGTTACGCATTTCACTCGCCGCAGCGGCGCTGCTCCTGCTTCCGGCGGCAACTCCGGCGCAAAACGGCAAGAAAATCTACGCCGACTACCACGGCGTGCGCTACACGCGCGCCCACGACGGCAAACTGGGCCGCTGGGAGATGCACGCCGAAACCACCAAGTCGAAGACCGGGCGGAAAACGCTCTGCTACAACGCCGACTTCATGGACGCCGCAGGGCGCCACGACATCGCCGCCGTGGCTTATCCGCAGGCGGGCATGCAGTCGAACCTCGACCCCGACTACATCGAATACCAGATTCTCTCGGCCAAGGCCGCGGGCATCGACGGATTCTTCATCGAATGGGGTTTCATGGACCACGAGAACGACAAACTGCTGAAAGCCATGCAGCCCGTGGCCGCGAAATACGGCTTCGAAATCGGCGTCAACTGGTGCGACGGCTGGCTCTACTACGACTGGATCACCCGCATGCACCCCGAAATCGACACCCGCGAGGCCAAGACCGAGCATTACGCCCGCTGCTACCAGTATCTGGTGGACAACGTGCTGTCGGGCCCGACGGCTCCGACCGTCGGCGGACGCCCGGTCTTCTACCTCTTCGGGCCGGGCGCCCAACCCGCGGAATACGCCTATGCCGCCTCGAAGGTCCGCCTGCCCGAGGGCATGCCGCAGCCCGCCGTGCTGCGCCGCTGGGCCGAGTGGGGCACGCTCGAAGCGAACCGTTACGTTCCCGTGCGCTGGAGCCCCGAGATCCAGTCGTGGAAGGAGCTGGGGATGATCCCCACGGCGTGGCTGCCGGCCCGCGTGCGCCCGATGGACGCCGCGCACCCCCATTGGGACCACTACGCCGAACCGGACGACCTCATCGAGTTTATGAAGCCGTTCCGCGACTCGGTGTGGATGAGCGCCGATCCGGCCTACACCGTCAAGTCGGGATTCGTCATGCCGGGCATGGACAACCGCGGCTGCGCCGGCTGGGGCGGACAGCATTTCTACTACATCCCGCGGGACGGGGGCCGGACCTACGAACGCATGTGGGAGTTCAGCATGGCTTCGCGCGACAGCCTCGACATGATGTTCATCGCCTCGTGGAGCGACTACACCGAGGGGCACGAGATCGAGCCCACGGTGGAGAACGGCGACCGCGAACTGCGCACGACGCTGCATTACGCCGCGCAGTTCAAGGAGATGCCGGAGGACGCTTCGGGCATCGCGCTTCCCGCCCGGCTCTTCGGCCTGCGCAAACGGAGCGAATACCTCGCCGCGGCACGCCGCAAGACGGCCGATGCCGACGCCCTGCTGGACCAGGCCGCCACCGCGATCGCCGAAGGTAGTTATTCGGAGGCCGCCGAACGGCTCTCCGCGGCCGAAACGGCCGTCGATGCGCTCGAAAAGACGCTCAAAAACCGCACGCTGGATGTTCCGGAATCGGAACTGCGCTTCAGCAGCGACGCCGTGCACGGCGTCCGGTACGCCTCGCCCGAGCTGAAAGTCTACCTGCCCGAAACGGCCGTCCGGTCGCTGATCGCGGCACGCACCCACACGGGCTATCTGGAATTCGAATACTTCGACGACGCCCCGACGGGCGATTTCGTCTTCCTCTACTCGCGCACCGAGCGTCAGCCCAAGGACATTTTCGCCACCGTCGCCAAGTTCAAGACCGACGGCACGGGCACATGGAAACGGGTGCGGGTCGAACTGGCCCCCGAAAACGTGCTTTACGCCACGACGCCGGGCTTTACGCTGATGTTCAAAGGCAAACTGAAGCTGCGCGACGTGAGCTTCCACTACACCCTCAGCCGATGATGCGCCTGCTCACCACCCTGCTGCTGGCCGCCGTCTGCACCGCCTGCGGCGGTCCCTCGCGCGACGGCAACGCCTTCACGTTCGACGAGGCGGGCATGGCCTACCGCGTCGAGTTCTGCACGGAAAACACCGTGCGCATCCTCGTCCGCCCGGTCGGATCGCCCCTCGTGACGCAGCGGCTGGTCGTGGATTCCGTGCCCGCCGCTCCCGTCGAGGTGCGCCGCGAGGCCATCGAACACGGCTATGCGTTCCGCACGCCGCAGCTCCGGGTGGAGTTCGACCGCACGCGGGGCCTCTTCTCGTTCCGCGACGCCCGCACGGACGCCCTGCTGCTCGCGGAGACCGCCCGCTCGCTCCGTCCCGACACCGTGGGCGGCGAGGCGTGCTACGCCGTGACCCAGCGGTTCGCCGGGACCGACGACGAGGCGCTGTACGGACTGGGCCAGTACCAGACGGGGGCCCTGAACTACAAACGCGACACGGTCCTGCTGTTGCAGGCCAATAAGGACATCGTCAACCCCTATCTGGTCTCCACGCGCGGCTTCGGACTGCTGTGGGACAACTACTCGGCCTCGGAGTTCCGCGACGGAGGCGACGCTTTCGAATTCACGTCGGAGGTGGGCGACGCCGTCGATTACTGGTTCGTCTACGGGGGCGATCCCGCAGGATGCGTGCGCGGCTACCGTGCGCTGACCGGCGCGGCGTCGATGCTTCCGAAATGGGCTTTCGGGTTCTGGCAGTCGCGCGAACGCTACAAGAGTTTCGACGAACTGACCCGCGTGGTCAGCGAATACCGCCGCCGGCACATCCCGATCGACATCATCGTGCAGGATTGGGAGTACTGGGGCGAGAAGCCCCGGTGGAACGCCCTCCAATGGGACTCCGTGCGCTACCCGAACCCCGGGGCCGCCGTCGCCCGCCTGCACGAGGAGTACGGCGTGCGGCTGCTGGTGTCGGTGTGGCCGGGATTCGGCCCCGAAACGGCCGTGTACCGCGATCTGGAGGCTGCCGGAGCGCTGTTCGACGAACGGACGTGGGCCGGATACAAGGTCTTCGACGCCTACGACCCCGCGGCGCGCGACATCTTCTGGCGCCACTTCCGCACGGGGCTCTTCGACACCGGCATCGACGGCTGGTGGATGGACGCCACCGAACCCTCGTTCCGCGAGGGATTCACCCAGCGCAAGCAGGAGGCCCGGACCAAATCGGCCGGAAAAACCCATCTGGGGGCTTTCCACCGCTATCTGAACACCTATTCGCTGGTGTGGACGGGCGACCTCTACGGCCGTCTGCGCGCGGCGGCTCCCGAGCGCCGTCCGCTGCTCTTCACCCGCTCGGCATTCGCCGGGCAGCAGCGTTACGGCACGGCCGTGTGGTCGGGCGACATCGTCGCCTCGTGGGAGACGATGAAACGCCAGCTGGCCGCGGGCGTCAACCTCGCGGCGTCGGGATTCCCCTACTGGACCTTCGACACGGGCGGATTCTACGTCACCGACAACGGCGGCATCTACCCCCGCGGACTGGCCGACCCGGCCTATAAAGAGCTATATGCCCGGTGGTTTCAGTTCGGGGCCTTCCTGCCGATCTTCCGCGCCCACGGGACCAACGTCCCGCGCGAAGTGTGGCAGTTCGGCGACGAACGCAGCGTCTGGTACCGCAACCAGACGAAATACATCGACCTGCGCTACCGCCTGACGCCCTACGTCTACTCCACGGCCTACGACGTTGCGGCGAACGGCAGTTCGTTCATCGCGGCCGCGGGCATGGCCTTCCCCGAAGACCGGGCCGTCGCGGCTTACGACGAAGCCTATCTGTTCGGCCCCGCGCTGCTCGTGCGCCCCGTCTTCGAGCCGATGCCCGCCGGGGCCCGGACCCAGCCGGTCACGACGCTGCTGCCGCGCCACGACGGCGCATGGTGGTACGACTTCTTCACGGGCGAGGCTTTCCGCGGCGGGGAGCGCGTCACCCGGGCGTGCGGCCTCACGGAACTCCCGGTCTACGCCCGGGGCGGCTCGATCGTGCCGACGGGCGCGGCGAAAGAGTCGGTCATGGCAGGTCCCGACACCGAGCTGGAAATCCGCGTCTACACCGGAGCCGACGCCCGCTTCACGCTCTACGACGACGCCGGAGACGGCTACGGCTATGAACAGGGCGAATACGCCCGCTGCACCCTCGGCTGGTCCGAGGCGGACGCCGCGCTGCGCATCTCCGCGCGCGAAGGCTCCTACCCCGGCATGGCGCAGGAGCAGACGCTCCGCATCCGGGTCTTCCGCCCCGGAGCGGAACCCGCGGAACAGACCGTCCGCTATACGGGCGAACCCCTCGAATGCAAATTCCAATCAACCGAAAACCGATGAAACACATCCGAATCATTCTCTGCCTGACGCTGTTTCTGACCGCCGCTTCGGCCGCGGCCCGGGTCAGATACACGATCAACGACGCCTGGCGTTTCACCAAAGGATCGCCCTACAATGCCTTCCAGCCCACGGCCGACGACTCGGCGTGGGAGGTGGTGAACATCCCCCACACGTGGAACGCCGAGGACGCCGCAGACGACGTTCCGGGATTCTACCGCGGCCCGGCGTGGTACCGCAAGCGGATCGTCCTCCCGGCCGACGCCGCCTCGAAACAGGCGTATCTCTGTTTCGAGGGGGCCAATCAGGTGGTGCGGCTCTACGTCAACGGCCATTACGCCGGAAAGCACACGGGCGGCTACACGCGCTTCGTCTTCGACATCACGAAATACATCGTCCCGGGCGGCGAAAACCTCTTCGCCGTCGAGGTGGACAACGCCCACGACCCCGACATTCCGCCCCTGTCGGCCGACTTCACCTTCTTCGGCGGCATCTACCGCGACGTGAGCCTGCTCCTGACCGACAAGGTGCACGTGGCGCCGACCGACTTCGGATCGCCGGGCGTCTACCTCTCAACCCCCGAGGTCACGGCCGAACGGGCCGCGGTCGAGGTGCGGACGCTGGTGGCCAACAGCGGCACGGAACCCGTCCGGGTGCGCGTCGAGCACCGCATCGTCGGGCCCGACGGCCGCGAGGCCACCCGCGCGGAGGACATGGCGGAAATCGCCGCCGGAAGCGTCGCGGAACAGCTCCGCCGCGACATCACGATCGCATCGCCCCGGCTGTGGGACATCGACGAACCGAACCTCTACCGCGTGCTGACGCGCATCGTGGCCGAGGACGGCCGCGTGCTGGACGAGGTTTCCAACCCGCTGGGCCTGCGGTGGTTCTCGTTCGACCCCGACAAAGGCTTCTCGCTCAACGGCCGCCCGCGCAAGCTCGTCGGCACGTGCCGCCACCAGGACTATCTGGGCCGCGGCTGGGCGCTGCCCGACGAGATGCACGAACGCGACGTGCGCCTGATCAAAGAGATGGGCGGCAACTTCCTGCGCGTGTCGCACTACCCGCAGGACCCCGTGGTGATGGAGATGTGCGACCGGCTGGGCATCGTCGCCTCGGTCGAGATTCCGGTGGTCAACGCCGTCACCGAAAGCCGGGAGTTCCTCGAAAACTCGGTGCGGATGGTCCGCGAGATGGTCCGTCAGGACTTCAACCACCCCTCGGTGATGATCTGGGCCTACATGAACGAAACGCTGCTGCGCCCGCCCTACACCGACGAAGCCCGCACGAAGGAGTATTACAAGGCTATCGAACACGTGGCCCGCACGCTGGAGAAGACCATCCGCCGCGAGGACCCCTCACGCTACACGATGATCGCCTTCCACAATGCTCCGGAACGGTACGCCGCCGCCCGCCTGACGCAGATTCCGATGATTCAGGGCTGGAACCTCTATCAGGGGTGGTACGAAAAGGACATCACGGGCTTCGAGCGCATCCTCGACCGGCTCCACGCGCAGTATCCCGACAAGGTGCTGATCGTGACCGAGTACGGCGCCGATGTCGATCCGCGCCTGCACTCGTTCTCGCCCGAGCAGTTCGACTTCTCGCAGGAATACGGGCTGGTCTACAACCGCCATTACCTGGAACAGATGCGCAAACGCCCCTTCATCGCGGGTTCGTCGCTCTGGAACCTCAACGCCTTCTACTCCGAGCCGCGCGCCGATGTCGTGCCCCACGTCAACAACAAGGGCGTCACGGGCCTCGACCGCGAGCTGAAAGACACCTATCTTTTCTACAAGACCGTGCTCAGCCGCACCCCGCAGCTCGTCATCGGCAACCGCGAGTGGCGGAACCGCAGCGGTGCGGACGACGGCTCGGGCCGCTGCACACAGCCCGTTCCGGTCTTCACCAACCAGCCGTCGGTGACCCTGACGGTCAACGGCCGCAGGATCGGCACCAAACGTCCCGAAGGGGGCGTGGCGATGTTCGACGTGCCGTTCGCGGACGGCGAGAACCGCCTCGTGGCCCGGGCCGGAGCGCTCACCGATGTCCTGACGGTCGGTTTCCGGCTGGCGCAGGCGTCGCCCGAACGGTTCACCGAACTGAACGTCATGCTCGGCTCGCCCCGCTATTTCGACGACCGCGAAGCGGGTCTGGCGTGGATTCCCGAGCAACCCTACACCCCGGGCAGCTGGGGATACGTCGGCGGCGAGGCGCTGCGGCGCTCCGGAACCGGATGGCTCGGAAGCGCGTCCGACATCCTCGGCACGAAGAACGACCCCGTGTTCCAGACCCAGCGCGTCGGCATCGAGTCGTTCCGCGCCGACGTGCCCGACGGCACCTACTCGGTCTACCTCTACTGGGCCGAACTCGACGCCGCCCGGCAGCGCGAAGCGCTGGCCTACAACCTCGGGGCCGACGGCGCCCAGCAGCAGTACACGGGACGCCGGTTCGACGTTTCGGTGAACGGCCGCAAGGTGCTCGAAAACTTCTCGATCGCCGCCGAGGTCGGCTTCTCGCGGGCGATGGTCCGCAAAGTGGAGGTCATCGTGCGCGACGGCCAGGGCCTGCGCGTCGATTTCGGACGCATCGAGGGCGAACCCGTGCTGAACGCCATCCGCATCTACCGCAACCACTGACGCCCATGAAACGCACCCTCCTGCTGGCATCGGCCCTGTGCCTCGCCGCCGCGGCCTGCGCCCGTCCCGACACGGTCTACGTGGCCCACGGAGCTGCGCATACCCCGCGCATCGAACTCGCGGACGGACATGCCATAGAACCCCGCCCCATGCCGGGCGACACGCTCACGGCCGGCGGCGTCTGCTTCGTGCGGCTGCCGCGTCTGCGGCTCGTGCTCTGCATCGGGCAGTCGAACATGGCGGGCCGGGGTCCGATGGACGCCGGGGCCGCCGACACGCTCCGCGGGGTCTACCTCTTCAACGACTCCGCCCGATTCGAACGCGCCGCGGAGCCGATGAACCGCTACTCCACCGTCCGCAAGGAGCTCGGCATGCAGCGCATCGGCCCCGTCGGGAGTTTCGCCGCACGCTATGCGGAGGTCACGGGAGCCCCGGTGGGCGTCGTGGTCAACGCCCGCGGCGGCTCGTCGATCGACGAGTGGCTGCCCGGCTCCGAAACGGACTATCTGGCCAAAGCCGTCGAACGCATCCGCGCCGCAGGCGACTGGGGCGACTTCGCGGCCGTGCTGTGGCATCAGGGCGAGGCCGATTCGGCGCATCCCGAACGTTACGGGGCCAAACTCCGCCGCCTCGTCGCAATCCTGCGCACGGAGCTCGGCAACCCCTCGCTGCCGGTGGTCTTCGGCGAGATCGCCCACTGGAACTGGACGAACCGCGCCGAGGGCACGGTCCCCTTCAACACCATGCTCCGCAGCCTGCGCATCCCGCACACGGCCTGCGTATCGGCCGAGGGGCTCGCGCCGATGAAAGACGAAACGGACCCGCACTTCTCGGCCGCGAGCCAGCGCGAACTGGGGCGCCGCTACGCCGAAGCCCTGCTGAAAATCCGATAAAAACAATATCCTAACCTGCACTTGCAATGAACAGACTTTTCAGATCCTTCCTTTTCGCGGCCGGATGCCTCGCAGCGGCCGCATCCTGCACCGACGACACGACCGGCGGCGAACCCTCCGGAAAACCCGGTCACGGCGACAAACCCGAATACAGCTACACGGCGGTCGAATACCGCAAGATCCAGAGCGGCAGTTTCAGGCCGTGGACCACGGCCGACGCCGCGGAGACCCGCACGGTCAAAGGCATGAACTGGTTCTCGCCGGTGGACGGGCACGTCGAAACGGCATGGGGCGGACGCCTCGACTACGACGAACCCGTCTCCGTGACGGGCACCGAGGGCTATTTCCGCGTGGGCAAGGCCGGCGGACGCTGGTATTTCCTCGATCCGGACGGAGGCGCCGTCATCCTGCACGGCACTCAGCACGTGCGCCCCGGCACCTCGGCCGAACATACGGCGGCATTCAACAGCAAATTCGGCGGCAACGCCAAATGGAGCGCCGAGACGGGCGCGATGCTCGCCTCCTACGGTTTCAACTACATCTCCTACGGCTCGAACCGCATCGAACGCTTCCCGGATGATATGCGCGAAAACCTGCTCAACCCCGGCCAGCGCAAGATGGCCTACGCCGAGAACCTCTACCTGCTGCGCACCTTCATGTGGGACATGACCGCCAACCTGGGCTACGCCTTCGAGGACGGCACCTACAACCGCCTCGTGCTGGCGTTCGAGCCCACGTTCCAGAGCTACGTCGAGAACCTCGCCCGCGAGAAATGCGCCCTGTTCGCCGGAGACAAACACTTCGTGGGCTACTACCTCGACAACGAACTGCCCTTCGTGGCCTATGAGAACGCCGACGCCGTGAAAGGCATCGAGCTGAAGCACTTCCTCGCCCTGCCCGACAAATACAAGGGCGCCCGGGACTTCGCCGAAGCGTTCATGGCGCAGGAGGGCATCGCCTCGGCGGAGGCCGTCACCGAAGCCCACCGCGAGAAATTCCGCTCGGCCGTCGCCGACCACTATTTCAAGGTCACGAGCGAGGCCGTCCGCAAGGCCGACCCGCAGCACCTGATCCTCGGATCGCGCCTCCACGACTGGAGCAAGTACACGCAGGGGATCGTCGAAGCCTGCGCCCGCTACTGCGACGTGGTGTCGGTCAACTATTACGCCCGCTGGCAGCCCGAACCCGGCTTCATGGCCGACCTCGCCGTGTGGTGCGGCGACAAGCCCTTCATCGTCACGGAGTTCTACGTCAAGGGCGCCGACGCCAACTACAAGGGCCGCGCCTACTCGAACACCGACGGCGGCGGCTGGCTCGTGCGCACGCAGAGAAACCGCGGGGAGTTCTACCAGAACTTCTGCCTGCGGCTGCTCGAAACGCGCAACTGCGCCGGGTGGATGCACTTCGAATACAACGACGGCTACGGCGGCACGGCGGATTCGAACAAGGGCCTCGTGTCGGTGGAGTACACCCCCTACGCCGACTACCTGAACCTGGCCCGGGAGCTCCACACGAACCTCTACCCGCTGGCTTCCTACTACGACGCGGAGCGCTGATCCCCGTCCCGTCCGCGAACGCATGCGCCGGCCGGAATCCCGCAACCCGACACGCGGGATTCCGGTTAGCGTAATTCCGGGCCTAACACGACCGCCCCGCAATCGCCTCCCAGCCCCTCTGGCAGGCGCTTTGCAGCGGCATAGTTAGCGTACGAAAGACGATAAGTTTGGATTTGCCTCTCCGAATGGATAATTTTACCATCGTAACCTAAACCCGCGACCATCATGTCCATCCAGATGAATCAATCGCTGTCGGTAGATTGCGCCGTCTTCGGCTTCAACGGAAAATCGCTCAAAGTGCTGCTCATCGAACGGCGCTACTACAAGCCCGACACGCGTCTCGACAAGCTCAAACTGCCGGGAGCCATGATCCTCGAAAACGAGACGCTGCCCGAAGCCGCCTACCGCGTCCTCGAAGAGGCCACGGGGCTCAAAAACGTCTACCTGAAGCAGATGGACATCTTCTCCGACCCCAAGCGCGTGGCCGGCGAGGAACTGGAGTGGATCAACCGCTACCACGGCATCCAGACCGACCGCGTGGTCACCGTCGGCTACTATGCGCTGGTGAAGCTCGACAGCCGCACCATCGCCTACACGACGGCCAAAGGGGCCCAATGGGTCGATGTGGACTCGATTCAGCGGCTGGCCATGGACCACAAGGCGATCCTTTCGGCGGCCCTCACGGTGCTGTGCCGCGAGATGCTGCAATCGCCGGTGGCCTTCGAGCTGCTGCCGCGCAAATTCACGATCCGGGCGTTGCAGAACCTTTACAGCGCCGTGCTGGGCATCGAAATCGACAACCGCAACTTCCGCAAAAAAATACTGGCCTCGGGTTTCCTGACCCCCACCGCCGAAAAGGAGCAGGGCGTGGCCCACAAACCCGCGCAATACTACACGTTCAATAAAAACGCCTACAAAAAGGCCCTGAAAGACAAACTGAAACTGGGATTCATAAACAATTGGAGGTATTAATTTGATTATGTACAGCATACCGCTTTCGACCGCCGCTGTCGCCGCCTGTAGCGGCGTATATAAATCTGACCCACCCCCAACCCCCGCCTCAGGCGGGGGCTTAGTGCTGCTTCGCAGCAAAATTGGCGTTTCGGACGGTAGGTATATAATTCAGTAATCTCCACAAAATAAATACAGCCATGAAAAGTTTAGGCATAGACATAGGTTCATCTTCCATCAAGGTGTCGCTGCTGGACATCCCGACGGGCGAATGCGTGGCTTCGGCCACCAACCCCGCGGCGGAGATGCCCATCGAGGCGCTCCGGAGCGGCTGGGCCGAGCAGGACCCCGAAATGTGGTGGCACTACGTCCGCGAAGGCATCCGGCAGATCGCCGTGAAACACCCCATGCGCGAGGTGGCGGCCATCGGCATCACCTATCAGATGCACGGACTCGTGGCGCTCTCCGAGGAGGGCGAACCGCTGCGCAAGTCGATCATCTGGTGCGACTCCCGGGCCGTCGGGATCGGCGACGAGGCCCTCGAAGAGATCGGCCGGGAGTTCTGCCTGGAACACACCCTCAATTCGCCGGGCAACTTCACGGCGTCGAAACTGGCGTGGGTGAAGCGCAACGAACCCGAAATCTTTGCGAAAATCCACAAGTTCATGCTCCCGGGCGACTACATCGCCTACCGTCTTTCAGGGCGGATGTCCACGAGCATAAGCGGCCTTTCGGAGCAGATTCTCTGGGATTTCAAGGAGGAGCGCCGCGCGGACTTCGTGGCCGACCGGTACGGCATTCCCCACGCGATGATCCCCGACGCCGACGTTTCGATCGGCATTCAGGCACACACCGACGCCGCGACGGAACGCGAGCTGGGCATCCCGGCCGGCACGCCCATCTCCTACCGCGCGGGCGACCAGCCCAACAACGCCTTTTCGCTCAACGTCATGGAGGCGGGCGAGATCGCCGCGACGGGCGGCACGAGCGGCGTGGTCTACGGCGTCACGGACACCCCGAAAGCCGATCCGCAGTCGCGCGTCAATACGTTCGTCCACGTCAACCACACGCCCGGAAAACCGCGTTACGGCATCCTGCTCTGCATCAACGGCACGGGCATCATGAACTCGTGGATACGCCGCAACGTCGCGCAGCAAACGATGGACTACACCGAGATGAACCGTCTGGCCGCAAGCGTCCCGGCGGGTTCCGAAGGACTGCTGGTCGTTCCGTTCGGCAACGGCGCCGAGCGCGTGCTCGGAAACCGCTGCACAGGGGCCGGGATCGTCAACATCGACCTCAACCGCCACACCACGGCCCACATCCTCCGCGCCGCGCAGGAGGGCATCGCCTACTCGTTCCGCTACGGCATCGACATCATGCGGGGGCTGGGGCTCTCGCCCGACATCATCCGCGCCGGACAGGCCAACCTGTTCCTCTCGCCGCTGTTCCGGCAGACGCTGGCGACGCTCACCGGAGCCCGCATCGAGCTGTTCAACACCGACGGAGCGCTGGGAGCGGCACGCGGTGCGGCGCTGGGAGCCGGGCTTTACAGGACACGCGAAGAGGCTTTCGCCTCGCTCCGTCGGCTGGAGGTCGTGGAACCCGTCGCGGCCGACCGCGAGGCCCTCGAAGCGGGATACCGCGCATGGGTCGCAGAAGTCGAAAGAAAAATTCAAAATTCATAATTCAAAATCATCTACTATTATGGCAACAACAAGCTACTTTCCCACGGTGGAAAAGATCAAATTCGAAGGCAAGGATTCGAAAAACCCGATGGCGTTCCGCTACTACGATCCCGAGAAGGTCGTGAAGGGCAAAAAAATGAAGGACTGGTTCAAGTTCTCGATGGCGTGGTGGCACACCCTCTGCGCCGAGGGCGGCGACCAGTTCGGCGGCGGCACCAAGACCTTCCCGTGGAACGCGGCGGCATGCCCCGTCGAGCGCGCCAAGGCCAAGATGGACGCCGGATTCGAGTTCATGCAGAAGATGGGCATCGAGTACTACTGCTTCCACGACGTGGACCTCGTGGACGAGGCCGCCACGCCCGAGGAGTATGAGAAGAACCTCCGGGAGATCGTCGCCTACGCCAAGCAGAAGCAGGCCGAAACCGGCATCAAGCTGCTGTGGGGCACGGCCAACGTCTTCGGACACGCCCGCTACATGAACGGCGCCTCGACCAACCCCGACTTCGACGCCGCGGCCCGCGCCATGTTGCAAATCAAGAACGCCATCGACGCCACGATCGAGCTGGGCGGCGAAAACTACGTCTTCTGGGGCGGCCGCGAGGGCTACATGTCGCTGCTGAACACCGACATGAAGCGCGAGAAGGAGCACATGGCCACGATGCTCCGCATGGCCCGCGACTACGCCCGTTCGAAGGGCTTCAAGGGCAACTTCCTGATCGAGCCCAAGCCGATGGAGCCGATGAAGCACCAGTACGACGTCGATACGGAGACCGTGATCGGTTTCCTGCGCGCCCACGGGCTCGACAAGGACTTCAAGGTCAACATCGAGGTCAACCACGCCACGCTGGCCGGCCACACCTTCGAACACGAGCTGCAATGCGCCGTGGACGCCGGGATGCTGGGTTCGATCGACGCCAACCGCGGCGACTACCAGAACGGCTGGGACACCGACCAGTTCCCGATCGACCTCTACGAGATGGTGCAGGCCATGATGGTCATCGTCCGCGGCGGCGGCCTCCAGGGCGGCGGCACGAACTTCGACGCCAAGACCCGCCGCAACTCGACGGACCTCGAAGACATCTTCATCGCCCACATCGCCGCGATGGACGTGATGGCCCGCGCGCTGCTGATCGCCGCCGACATCCTCGACAACTCGCCCTACGAGAAGATGCTCGCCGAGCGTTACGCCTCCTACGACCAGGGCGAGGGCAAAGCCTTCGAGGAGGGCAGACTCACGCTCGAACAGGTCGCCGACTACGCCCGCAAGCACGAACCCGTGCAGCGGAGCGGCAAGCAGGAGCTCTACGAGGCGATCGTGAACATGTATATCTAATCGTTCCGGGGGTGCGGCCGTAATGCCGCACCCCCGGAACTCCTTAAAATACTCCGAACCTATGACTTCAAACCAACAAACCGGCAGCCGCGCCTACCTCTTCTCCATCGTTCTGGTGGCGATCATCGGCGGACTGCTCTTCGGTTACGACACGGCCGTCGTGTCGGGCGCCGAACAGGCCCTCGACCAGTTCTTCCGGAGTGCCGCGGACTTCACCTACACGTCGTGGATGCACGGCTTCACCGCTTCGAGCGCGCTGATCGGCTGCGTCATCGGCGGTGCGATCTCGGGCCTACTGGCCTCGCGCTTCGGGCGCAAACGCTCGCTCGTCATGGCGGCGGTGCTCTTCTTCATCTCGGCCGTCGGATCGTGGCGGCCCGAGAGCGGCATCCTCCCCTACGGCGAGGCTTCGCTTCCGCTGCTGGTGTCGTTCAACATCTACCGCATCATCGGCGGCATCGGCGTCGGACTCGCCTCGGCCGTCTGCCCGATGTACATCGCCGAGATCTCCCCGGCGAAGATCCGCGGCACGCTCGTTTCGTGCAACCAGTTCGCCATCATCTTCGGCATGCTGGTCGTCTATTTCGTCAACTACCTGATCCGCAACCATCTCGGCGACACGGGCGAAGCCATCCAGGCCGCCATGATCCAGATCGGCTGGCGGCGGATGTTCCTCTCCGAGGCTTTCCCGGCGGGCGCCTTCTTCCTGCTGATCATGCTCGTGCCCGAAACCCCGCGGTTCCTCGCCCTGAGGGGCTGCGACGCCAAGGCTTTCGCCGTGCTCGAACGCATCAACGGCACGGCCGAGGCTCGCTCGATCCTCGACGACATCAAGGCCACGGTGCACGAAAAGCGCGAAAAGCTCTTCGCCTACGGCACGGCCGTGATCCTGATCGGCATCCTGCTGTCGTTCTTCCAGCAGGCCATCGGTATCAACGTCGTGCTCTACTACGCCCCGCGCATCTTCGAGAACATGGGCGCTTCGGGCGACGCCTCGATGCTTCAGACCGTCGTCATGGGCATCGTCAACATCATCTTCACCGTCGTGGCGATCTTCACCGTTGACAAGGTGGGCCGCAAGCCGCTGCTCATCATCGGGTCCGCGGGCATGATGATCGGCATGGCGGCCCTCGCGGCGTTGTCGTTCTCCGACACCATCGGCATCGCGGCGCTGGTGTTCATCATCCTCTACACCGCGTCGTTCATGATGTCGTGGGGTCCGATCTGCTGGGTGCTCATCTCGGAGATCTTCCCCAACACCATCCGGTCGCAGGCCGTGGCCATCGCCGTGGCAGCGCAGTGGATCTCGAACTTCCTCGTGTCGGCGACCTTCCCGTCGCTGAGCGCCTGGAGCGTCGGCGGCACCTACTGCATCTACGCGCTGATGTCACTCGCCTCGGCGGTCTTCGTCTGGCGGTGGGTCCCCGAAACCAAGGGCAAGACCCTCGAAGAGATGTCCGCCCTGTGGAAGAGCGGCGGCGCTTCGCGGTAGGCGCACCCCGCATCGGAAAGCCCCTTCTTTTTTCAGACAACGCTGTAACCTATCCGGTTACGGCGTTGTTTCTTTTCGGGCGCGGCGGCGGTTCGAAATCCGGGAACGGCCGGATTAGACCGAAAGGAAAATCTTTGACACGGAGAGTCAAAAACCGAACTGCGAAAATCCGTTCCTTTGTAAATCAACCGAAACTCTAAAGCCCATGAAAAATTACCAGCCCAACTATCTTTCGATGCTGCTGTTAATGTTCGTCTGCATCGCAAGCTGTTCCAATGAAACCACCTCCGGCCCCGGATTCGAGATCGGCGGCACTCCGGCCGAAACCGTCTACCAGATTCCTTCCGACCGCAAGGTCCGGCTGCCGGGAACCGGATTCCAGACCGGCGACATCGTCCGGCTGACCGACACCGGCATTTCGCACAACACCTACCGCGTCGAAGCCGCCGTCGAGGACGACGGCGCCGTCATCACGCTTCCCGGCAATTTCGTGGACGGCCGCTACGAACTGTTCATCGTCCGCGGCACCCGGCAGGTCCGCTACGGTCTGGCCGTATTCCGCGCGGATTCGGACCGGCCCGGGGAGCTCGACCGTCCGGACTACGACCGGCTGACGGCCGACAGGCACCCCCGCCTGCTGATGGACGACGAAGCGTTCGGATCGCTGATGGAGCAGGTCCGCGCCGGCAACAACCAGGTGCTGAACCGGCTGCACGCAACCAACCTGCGCAACGCCGACATCTACGGACTGGCCGCCGCACCCCTCGCCTACCAGCTCGACGCCGCGGAAAAACGGATTCTCCACATCTCCAACGCCGCCCTGCTGCGCATCTTCTCCTGCGCCTACGCCTACCGCGCCACGGGCGACCGCAAATACCTCGACCATGCCGAAAACGACATCAACACCGTCTGCGCCTTCCCCGACTGGAACGGGCACCGCCACTACCTCGATGTCGGCGAAATGGCCGCGGCCGTAGCGCTGGGCTACGACTGGCTCTACGCCGACCTGAAACCCGAAACCCGCGCCAATGCCGAACGGGCGCTGCGCGAATATGCATTCGATACGGCGGAGCCCTACGGATCGAGTTTCTACAACAAGGTTTCCAACTGGAACCAGGTCTGCAACGCCGGACTGGTCTGCGGCGCGCTGGCCGTCTACGAGACGTGCCCCGAGACGGCCGAAGCCATCATCGAAAAATCGCTGGAATCGAACCGCACGGCCGTCGAAGCCCTCTACGCGCCCCACGGAAACTACCCCGAAGGGTACGGCTACTGGGAGTACGGTACGGTATTCGAAGTCCTGATGCTTACGGCGCTCGAAACCGCCGCCGGGTCCGACGCCGGCATCTCCGCCACAGCGGGTTTCGACCGCACGGCCGAATGGCTGCTCTACATGGTCGGCACGAAACACCAAGGATTCAACTACGCGGATACCCCTCCGTTCTCGGCCAGCGTCGATATTCCGAGCTGGTATTTCGCCGACAGGTTCAAGAAGCCCTCGATCCTCTATTTCAATAAAAGGAATCTCGACGCTCTGACCACGGACTACTACAACTGGAACCACCGTCTGCTGCCGATGATCATGGTCTTCGCCGGCAGGGTCGATCTGAACAGCGTGACCCCGCCGACCCAGAAGGTCTGGGCCGGAGAGGGCGTAACGCCCGTCGTGCTGGTCCACACCGACTGGACCTGGAGCGATACGGACAAATACCTGGGCATCAAGGGCGGCAAGGCGAGAAGCAGCCATGCCCACATGGACGCAGGATCGTTCGTCTACGACGCCTACGGCGTGCGCTGGTCGATGGACATCGGCCGTCAAGCCTACGCCCCGCTCGAAATAGCCCTCAAGGCGCTGGGCGGAAACCTCTGGACCTACACCCAAGCGTCGCTGCGCTGGGAGGTGTCGCGGCTGAACAACTTCTTCCACAGCACGCTCACGGTCAACGACTCGAAACACCGCGTGGAAGGCTTCGCAACGCTCGAACAGACCATCAACACGGCGACGGAACAGGGCGGCACGTTCGACCTCTCGCCCGTGCTCGAAGATCAGGTGGCCTCGGCGATGCGCACCGTGAAGATCGTCAACGACAAGGACCTGAAAGTCATCGACGCCATCCGCACCCGCACCGACCGGAGCGCCAAAATCCGCTGGACCATGGCCACACAGACCGTCCCGACCGTGGAGAACGACCGGATCGTGCTGACGAGCAACGGCAAGACCATGTACCTGACCGCTGCGGAAGAGGGCGGGACGCAAATCGTCTACAAAACATTCAGCACCGATCCCGTCCACAGCTACGACGATCCCAATCCGGGCATTTACCTGGTCGGATTCGAGGCGACCGTGCCCGCGGACAAATGGGCGACCTTCACCACGACGCTCTCACCCGGAAACTGATTCCGGCAGCGGAGAAGCCGTTTTCTCCGTCCGGACCGGGACGGAGAAAACGGCTTTTCGGCGCCCCGGGTGTCCGGAATCCGCCGAAAACGCCGCCCCGCCTTTCGGTCCGGCCCCCACAAAAACGACGGTTCCGGAATATCGTGAATGAAAAAAATATAAATTTGTATAAAGACATCCTCCTGACACACCCCTGATGACCCGGAAAAGAGAGACTCCCGATCGTATGATCGAACGCTGCTGCAAATATATCCTCCTCCTGTGGACGATGTCGTTCTGCGCCCATGAGGTCTGGGCCGGCCCGCAGTCCATCCGCCAGCTCCCCAACCTGACGATCCACCGCTTCGCGCAGGACAAGGTGGGCTACGTCTGGATCGCCACCGACAACGGACTCTGCCGCTACAACGGACAATTCTACTATTACTACCAGAACGAACCGGAAGACCCGGCGTCGCTCCCCGGCAACCGGGTGTCCGACATTCGCAGCGACGAAAACGGCACGCTGTGGATCGTCACCTCCGAAGGGGTCTGCACCTACGATGCGCGGCTCGACAATTTCCGGAGGCTGCCCGGCACGGAGGGGCTGAACAGGGCGGTGTTCAGCGGGGAATACGTCGTCTGCTCCGGCCCCGCCGGGATGACGCTCTTCGACGGCAGCGGCCGTCTGCTCATCGAGAAGCGGGATACGCCCCGGCACGGCCCCGCGGTGCTCGAAGCCGATCTGAACGGATTTTTGTGGGGGGGGGGAAACCGGAGGCACGATTTTCAAATACGACAACAACCTGAATATCTGCGACTCGCTGGCGCTGCCCGACTCCGCGGAATTTCTGAGCAGCTGCCGCGACTCCGAAGGCCGGATCTGGTTCGGGACTTCGAACGGAGTGCGCATCGTCGATCCCCGCACCGATGCCCCCGCCGAAACGGACGGACCGCTGAACGAATGTATCGCCGCACTCTCCCAGTCCGCCATACTCTCGCTGACGGCCGTAGACGACACGGTCTACATCGGGACACAGGGGGACAATCTCCACCAGATCGACATCCGGACCCGCACGCTGAAAAAGAACATCGTGACGCGGGGAACGCCCGGGCTCAACTACACCAGCGACTTTTCCTGCTGTTTCCGCGATTCGGAAAACAATTTCTGGATCGGCACGCTCGACCGGGGCTATTCGGTGCGCTATGCCAATGAAAAGGAGTTCACCCGGTCGATCCGGCTGGGCAAACAGACCCTGAGCAAGTTCGTCAACGCCATCACGATCTCGAAAGACGGCACACGCTGGATCGGGAGCCGTTTCAAAGGCATGCTGGCCTACACCTCGCAGCTCGACCTGAAATGGCACACGATGGAGAACTGCACCCTCATGCAGCGGCTCAACAGCAAGAACGTGTCGGCGCTCTTCGCCGATTCGTCCGGACATCTCTGGGTCAACATCGACGACCGCATCGCCTGCTGCAACACCCGCCATCAGACGATCCTCGACTACACCCTGCTTCCGGAACGCTTTTCGGCCAACCGCTTCTGCGAGGACGCCCGGCACGACGTATGGGTGGCGACGACTTCGGGGCTCCTGGTGTACGACGGCATGCGCCTGCGGGACGCATGCTTCGAGGGCTGCGACGTGCAGGATGTCATCCGCCTCGACGACACGACGATGCTGGCGGCGGTATTCCGGCGGGGACTTTTCGCCATCGACAGCCGCAGGCTCGAACGGCGGCCCTTCCTCGAAGCCCCGGACAGCCTTACGGCCACCGCGCTCCGCCATGCGACCTGCCTGCTGAAAGGCCGGGGCGGCCGGCTGTGGATCGGAACCCGCTCGAAGGGCCTGCTGCGGTATCATCCGACGGAGGGGTTCAGAACCTACACCCTGAAAGACGGTTTCGCCAGCAACGAAATCGCCTCCCTCGCACAGGACCGGAAAGGCGACATGTGGGTGGCGACCTCCTACGGTCTTTCGCTCATCCTCTCCGGAACGGAACGGATCATCACCTACCTGCGTTCCGACAAGATGCAGACCCAGCAGTTCCATCCCCGGTGCGTCTGTCAGACATCCGGCATGCTCTACTTCGGCGGAAACCTGGGGCTCGTGCATTTCAGACCCGAAAGCGTCCTGCCCAAGATCTCGGAACGCCCCGTGCGGCTGGTGCTCCGGGAGCTCAAAGTCAACAGCGTCGCCCAGCACCCCTCCGACGACGGAATCCTCACGCAGCAGCTCGACGACACCGAACGGATCGTCCTCGACCACAAGCAACGCAACCTCGACATCAGCTACGAGGCGCTGGCGTTCCTCTCCCCCGAGAAAATCCGCTACGCCTACCGGCTTCACGGCGGCGACATCGACGAGGAGTGGAACTACGTCGAAAACCGCACCAGCGCCAACTATTCGCACCTGCCCGCGGGCCGCTACGTCTTCGAACTGACGGCGCAGAACCCCGACGGATTCTGGAACAGCGAGCCGCGGCGGCTGGAGATCGTCATCAAACCCTCGCCGCTGCTCACGTGGTACGCCTTTCTGCTCTACATCCTGGCGGCCGGCACCGCCGCCTGGTTCGCCAACAGGCTCTTCCTGCGCCGCCGGCTGCAAAAAATCGAGTTGGAGGCCACCCGCAAGGAGCTGGAGCGCGAGAAAGAGCTCACGAACATGAAGATCAATTTCTTCACCAACATCTCGCACGAGCTGCGGACGCCCCTGACGCTGATCTACGGCCCGGTGAACATGCTGCCCGGCATACAGGACAAAAACCGCCAGCGCGAACTGATCAACCTGATCAACGACAGCATCCAACGCCTGCTCAAACTCGTCGATCAGACGCTCAACCTGAGCCGCATCGAGAACGACACGCTGCCGCTTTCGGTCTGCCGGCAGGACATCCTTCCCGTGGTCGAGCGCATGATGGCCGGCTTCGCCTGCTACGCCCGCGAGAAGCGGATCGACATCAGCCTGACAGCCACGCCGCCGGGCAGGATGACCGTCGCCGTCGATACGGACAAATTCAGCAAGATTCTCTCGAATCTGATCTCCAACGCCCTGAAATACACGCCCGAAGAGGGCCATATAGCGGTGTCGCTGACGCTTGCCGACACGCTGCCGGAGAAACTCACCGCCGCCGCGTCGTCGCACTATCTGGTGGTGAGCGTCACCGACGACGGCACAGGCATGAGCCAGGAGGACGTGGAGCGCATTTTCGAACGCTACAAACGGCTTACGGCGGGCGAACACGTCGCGGCCGGCTCCGGAATCGGGCTCCACTACGTGAAACAGCTGCTGCTGATCCACAAGGGCAGCATCGTGGCCGAAGTCCGGCCCGAGGGCGGCATGCGCTTCACGTTCGCCATCCCGGTGGACGAAAGCCTCTACGACATCGCGGGCGAACCCACCGTCGAGGTCGAATTCATCGACGGCATGGCGACCGCCGTGGCCGACAGTCCGGACAGCCTCCCCGACGCGGAGGAGGAGATGCGGGAGGAGGGTCCGCGGCCGAAGATGGTCATCGTCGAGGACAATCCGCAGCTGCGGCGCTACTGCCGCCAGATATTCGCTCCCCGGTTCGAAGTCTTCACGGCGGACAACGGCGCCGACGGACTGGACCTGATCCATACCGAGATGCCCAACGTGGTGGTCACCGACGTGCTGATGTCGAAGATGGACGGATACGAACTGTGCCGGAGAATCAAGACCGACGTACTGCTGAGCCACATCCCGGTGGTGATACTCACCGCCAAGGTCACCGATCAGGACAAGATCACCGGCTATCAGGAGGGGGCCGACGTCTACATGACCAAACCGTTCAACCCCACGCTGCTCCAAACGGTGGTCGATAACCTGCTGACCTCGCGCGACAGGCTGCGCCGAATGCTCCTCTCGGGCACCGAACAGCCGGACAGCGAACCCGAAGATACGGGCGAGAACAACGAAATACGGCTTTCGGCCGCCGACCGCGCGTTCGTGGACAAACTCCGCCAATACGTAGACGCCAACATTTCGAACAGTTCGCTCAGCATCAGCGACATCAGCACCGAGATGTGCATGAGCCGCGCCAGTTTCTTCCGCAAGATCAAATCGCTGACGGGCGTCACGCCCAACAATTTCATCCTGATCTACCGGCTCAACAAGGCCGCGGCGATGATCCGCAGCCGGGAGTACCGTCTCAACGAAATCGCCGATCTGGTGGGATTCAGTTCGCAGTCGCACTTCTCGCGCTGTTTCAAACAGCACTTCGGAATGGCACCGAAAGACTATACGGATCACGGAGGGGGGGGGTGAACGACCCCTGCGAAGAGCAGATTGAGATTCTGAGACATATTTTTAAGACCGCCGGACCGGAAGAATGACGGAGGCAGGAATACTTTTGCAGAAACAAAACATTCCTGATATGACCCGAACACTTCGAATCATTCTGACACTTTGTCTGCTCGCCTCCGCCGGAACCGGCGCCGCGCAGAGCATCGTCCGCAAATCTTTCGCCCGTGCAGCGCAGCAGATCGCGCTGATGGATTCGCTCGCCCCGGCCGACCGCTTCCCCGCCTCGTGGGAGCACGACGGAACCACCCGTTACACCTCGGCCAAAGGCTGGATCAGCGGATTCTTCCCGGGAAACATCTGGTACCTGTATGAATATACGGGCGACGCCAAATGGCTCGAAGCGGCCCGCCGCCGCACGGCGCAGCTCGAAACGCTGCGGCACTACACCCAGACCCACGACGTGGGATTCATGGTGGGCTGTCCGTGCAGCCTGGCCTACCGACTGACCCGGGACGACTATTACAAACAGCTGATGATCGACTCGTCCGAAGCGCTGATCTCGCGGTTCGACCCGGCCGTCGGGCTGATCCGCTCGTGGAACAACAAGGACGGGAAAGCGAATCCCTTCCGCGTGATCATCGACAACATGATGAACCTCGAAATGCTCTTCCTCGCCTCGGAATTCACCGGCGACAGCCGCTACCGCGACATCGCCGTGACCCACGCCGACAACACGCTCAAGAACCACTTCCGGGCCGACAACAGCTGTTTCCACATCCTCTGTTACGACGCCGGAACGGGCAGCGTCGTCACGCAGAAGGGCGGACAGGGCTATTCGCAGACTTCGGCCTGGTCGAGAGGCCAGAGCTGGGGTCTCTACGGATTCACGATGTGCTACCGCTTCACGCACGACCGCCGCTACCTCGACCGCGCCGTGAAGAGCGCCGAATATTTCATCGGCCACCCCAACCTCCCCGAGGACAAGGTGCCCTACTGGGATTACTACGCACCGGGGATTCCCGACGAGCCGCGCGACGCTTCGGCGGCGGCCGTCACCGCCTCGGCGCTGCTCGAACTGGCCAGGTACGTCCCCGAAAAGGAAAAGCTCTATTACAAGACGGCCGAAAAGATCCTGCGCTCGCTCGCTTCGGACCGCTACCTGATCCCCGCGGGGGAGAAGAACGGATTCCTGATCGACCACAGCGTCGGTTCGAAACCCAGCAAATCGCAGGTCGATGTGCCGATCATCTACGGCGACTACTATTTCCTCGAAGCACTGCTCCGGCTGAAAAACTACAAATCCCATAAATAAACCATGAAAAAAATCTTAGCGGCACTGCTCCTCATCTGCACGGTGTGGGGCGCCGGCGCACAGGAACGCAAGTCGATGGACAACCAGACCATCGACGGTTATCGCGGCATCTGGTTCACGATCGGCCAGGCCCGTTCGGGCTACGGCGACAAGTATTCGGGCGGACTGGGCACCTACACCATGAAGCACATCCCGATGGCGGTCTACTCGCCCGAAGCGGACAAAACCTTCTTCGTCTACGGCGGAACGCCCTCCGAAGAGCGCAAATACCTGCTCTGCATGGTCGGCTGCTACGACCACAAGACGGGCATGCTGCGCCGCCCCGTCGTGGTTTACGACAAGGGCGTGGCCGGAGTCGGCGACCCCCACGACGACCCCACGATCCAGCTCGACAAGGAGGGCTACGTCTGGGTATTCGTCGCCGGACGCGCCAACAAGCGCCCGGGCATCCGCTACCGCAGCACGAAACCCTACGACATTTCGGCATTCGAATACGTCAACGAGAGCATCATGGCCTACCCGCAGGTGCACTACCATCCCGAAAAGGGCTTCTTCCTCTTCTTCACGCGCTACGACGGCGTGCGGCGGCTCTTCTACCAGTCGAGCACCGACGGCATCCGCTGGACCGACTACCGCCAGATCGCCTCGATCATCGACGAGGGCGAGACCAAGTCGGGGCACTACCAGTTCACGAACCTCTGCGGCGACAAGCTGATGTGCTGCTTCAACCGCCACATCAACGGCAATGTCGATACGCGCACCAACATCTACTACATCCAGTCGGAGGACTGGGGGCGGACGTGGACCACGATCGACGGCAAACCGATCGAGCTGCCGATCACCCGTTCGAAGAACCCCGCCCTGGTGCACGACTACCAGTCCGAACACCGCAACTGCTACATCAAGGACATCAACTTCGGGCCCGACGGACAGCCCGTGATCCTCTACCTGACGAGCGACAACCACCTGACGGGTCCCGATGGCGGCGTGCGCAAGTGGCAGACCGTACACTGGGACGGCGCCGAATGGGTTTACAGCGACATCACGACCTCGACGCACTGCTACGACAGCGGCAGCCTGTGGATCGACGACGACGATGTCTGGACCGTCATCGCGCCGACCGACATCGGCCCGCAGTACTGGGGCACGGGCGGCGAGATGGTGATGTGGCGCAGCCGCGACAAGGGCCAAACGTGGAAACGGGTGCGGACGCTGACGCATGACAGCCCGCGCAACCACGGTTACGCCCGCCGCCCGCTCCACGCCGATCCGGATTTCTACGCCTTCTGGGCCGACGGCAATCCCGACGCGCTGAGCATCTCGTACCTCTATTTCTGCAACGCCAAGGGCGATGTTTTCCGCATGCCCTACACGATGAACGCCGAGTGGCAGAAACCCGAGCCCGTACCCGGCGGAAAACCCCGCGACTGACTTTCATCCTGTCCCTGACCGCATGAAACCACACGTCTTGTTCACCGCCGTATCGCTTGCAGCCGCGCTCCTCGGGGGCGCCGGCTGCAACGGCGATGCGCCCGAAACCGACACGCCGCTTCCCGTGCTGGAGAACGCCGGACAGCTGACGCTCGCGGGCGGCCGCAACCGGATCGTCTGCCGCTGGAGCGGTATGCCGCAGGAGGTCGCGTCGATCCGGCTCCGGCTCGGCGACGACGAAGCCCCGCACGACATTCCGGCCGGCCGGAGCGACGGCGAAAAGGAGCTGACCGGCATCGAAGAGGGCTCCTGGCCGACCGAGATCCGCTACGTCACCGACGACGGAGGGATTTTCGCAGGTCCTGCGCCGACGGTGACCGTATACGGCGAACGCTACGAAGCGTCGCTGAAAAACCGCACCGTCACGGGGGCCTACTTCGCCGGCGCCTCGGCGACCGTGACGCTCGGCAACTCCTGCCCCGAAGGACTGGTCGGACAGGAATTCACCTACGTCTCGGCGGTCGGGGAGCCCCGGACCCGCTACTGCGAAGCGCGGCACGACGGCTCGAAGCAGACCGTCGCGTTCGACGATGCGGGCGGCGACATCTCGTACCGCTGCGTCTACCGCCCTTCGGAAATCACCGGAGACCTCTTTTACAGCCCGGCGGCGACGATCGCCAACTACGCCCGGGTGGACTCCCCGGAACAGACTCCCGTGGTGGAGGGTTACCGCGGCATCTGGTTCTCGATCGGGCAGGCCGCCTCGGAATACGGCCCCAAATACTCCGGCGGACTGGGCACCTACACGATGAAACATATCCCGATGGCCGTCTACGCCCCGGCCGTCGGACGGACCTATTTCGTCTACGGCGGCGCCCCGGACACGGGCCGGAAATACCTGCAATGTATGATCGGCTGCTACGACCACAAGACCGGACTGCTGCAAAAGCCCCGCGTCGTGCACGACAAAGGCATCGACGGGGTTTCCGACCCCCACGACGACCCGACCGTCCAGATCGACCGGAACGGCTACGTCTGGGTTTTCGTCGCCGGGCGCGCCAACAAACGCCCGGGCATCCGCTACCGGAGCGTCAATCCCTACGACATCTCGGCTTTCGAACGCATCAACGAAAGCGTCATGGCCTATCCGCAGGTGCACTACCATCCCGAGCGGGGCTTCTTCCTCTTTTTCACCCGCTACGACGGCGTGCGCCAGCTCTTCTGGCAGACCAGCGAAGACGGCGTGAACTGGACGCCCTACCGGAAGCTGGCTTCCATCAAGGAGGGCTCCGAAAGCAAATCGGGACACTACCAGATCAGCAACATCTGCGGCACGAAGGTCTGCACGGCCTTCAACCGCCACATCAACGGCAACGTCGATACGCGCACCAACATCTATTACGTCCAGTCCGAAGACTGGGGCGCGACGTGGACCACGGCCGGCGGCACAGCGGTCACGGTTCCCGTGACGGAGCGCTATTCGAACGCCCTGGTGCGCGATTTCCAGAGCCAGGGACGCAACTGCTACATCAAGGACCTGAATTTCGACGCCGCGGGACGCCCCGTGATCCTCTGCGTCACCAGCGACAACCACCTGACGGGCCCCGACGGCGGCGTGCGCCAATGGCACACGTTCCACTGGACGGGCCGGGAGTGGCGGGAGAGCCTGATCGCCACCTCGACGCACTGCTACGACAGCGGCAGCCTCTGGATCGAAGAGGGCGTCTGGACCGTCATCGCCCCGACCGACGCAGGGCCCCAGTACTGGGGCGCAGGCGGCGAAATAGTCGTCTGGCGCAGTTTCGACGAAGGCGGGAGCTGGCTCCGCGCGCAAACGCTGACCGCGAACAGCACCTACAACCACACCTACGTGCGGCGGCCCCTCGGCGCCGCGGAGGGATTCTACGCGTTCTGGGCCGACGGCAGCCCCGACGCCCGGACCGCCTCGCACCTCTATTTCTGCACCGCTGCGGGCGGCGTCTTCCGCATGCCCTACGACATGGCCGACGAATGGGCGGCGCCCGAACCCGTAAACCGATAACCGCAATCAAACTTCCGAACTATGTATAAGACACGATTCCTCCTCTTTCTGTTGGCCGCAGCGCTTTCGGGCGTCCCGACCGAAGCCGCCGGCAAACGCGACACCGAGATCGCCAACCGGGTGGCGCAATGGCAAATCGACAACTTCGGCGAACACCTCTCCCGCCCCGGCACGCGCAGCGACCAGCACTGGGCCAACGGCGCACTCTACCGCGGGATGCTCACCTGGGCCGATGTCTCGGGATACAAGCCCTGCGAGGAGTTCGTCCTCGGAATCGGACGCCGCAACGGCTGGCGCATGGGGCGGCGGCAGTATCATGCCGACGACATCTGCGTCGGGCAGGCCAGCCTGATGCTGTACGAACGCTACCGGGACCCGGCGATGCTGTGTCCCGTAAAACAGCGGGCCGACTCGGTGATCGCCTTCCCGGCGCAGACCAAGATGCACATCAAGGCCAAAAACGGCTCGAACCGCTGGAGCTGGTGCGACGCCCTGTTCATGGCGCCCCCGGTCTACGCCCTGCTGGCGAACGTCACGGGCGACAACGGCTACCGGGAGTTCATGAACCGCGAATTCTACGCCTCGTCGCGCAGCCTCTTCGACGCGGCCGAAGGGCTTTACTACCGCGACGCGCGCTATTTCGGCAAACGCGAGAAAAACGGCAAAAAGGTCTTCTGGGGCCGCGGCAACGGCTGGTGCTACGCCGCGCTGGCCATCCTGCTCGAAACCCTTCCCGAGAGCGACCCGATGTACGACTTCTACCGGCGGACGTTCCTCCGCATGTCGGAAGCCGTCGTCGCCTGTCAGGACGCCCGCGGATCGTGGCATCCGAGCATGCTCGACCACGAAACCTACCCGATGCCCGAAAACAGCGCCTCGGGATTCTTCACCTACGGACTTGCCTGGGGCGTGAACCGCGGACTGCTGACCGCACCGGTCTACAAACGCGCCGCGCGCCGCGGCTGGAAGGCCCTCTGTTCGTATGTCGGCCCGGACGGACGCCTCGGATACGTGCAGCCCATCGGCGGATCGCCCCAGCGGACAAACCGCGAAATGACCGAGGTGTACGGCGTCGGAGCCTTCCTGATGGCCGCCTCGGAGATCGTACGGATGTAACCGCAGGCCGCCGCCGCACAATGCGACGCTCGGACAAAAAACGAATACACTCGTGAAAAACGATTCGCGGCCATCGGAATAACTTTGACCTGACAACCCAAAACACAACCATCACATGAAAACCCTGAAAATCGCATGCACGGCCCTGATTCTGCTGGCAGGGATCTTCGCTGCGGCCTGCTCCTCGGACCCGGAGACCGAAGCTGCCGACCGGGTGGAGATCGACGGGCTGGAAGAAGGACTTCATTTCCCGTACAACCCCGAAGAGGGCGTCAGTTTCTCGATCTCGACGAACAAAACCTGGTCGATTTCCAAAAGCGGACTCGACTGGCTGACCGTTTCGCAGATGAACGGAGGATCGAAACTCCCGGCGACGATCACCCTCTCGGCGGCTCCCAACGACGACCTGGAACGCAGCGGCGAACTGACCGTCTACGCCGGCGCCCATGTACAGCGGGTGACCGTCACGCAGGATGCTTTCCCCATCGTGCCGACGCTCACGCTGGACGGCCTGACCGACGACACGCTCGAATTCGAATTCTCGGACCTCGATCCGGTCACATTCTCGGTCTACGCCAACGTCGCCTGGACGGCTCTTCCCGAAGAGCTCGACTGGGCCGAGGTATCGCCGCTCTCGGGCGAACGCAAAAAGAGGACGACGATCACCGTAACCCCTTCGGCCAACGGAGGCGACGCCCGCCAGGGCACGATCACGTTCCGGGCCGAAGAGATGGAGCCCGTGGTGGTGACCGTCCGTCAGACCGCTTACCGCGACGATCCGCTGCTCACGGTAACAGGCTTCGGCAAGAACAACACGATCGAGTTCCCCGAGGTGCCGGAAGCCCCTGCCGCCCTGCAAATCCTCTGCAACCGCAGCTGGACCGTCGTCAAGGAGGGACTCGACTGGCTCACCGTCACGCCCGAATCGGGCACCTCCTCGCCGACCCCGGCCGACATCACGCTGACGGCTTCGAAGAACACCGGCAAAGCCCGCACCGGCACCCTGACCATCCACCCCGACGATCCGGCGCTGGAAGATGTGGTGATCACCGTTTCGCAGAAGGCCAAGAGCCTCGAACCGCTGGCCTGGTGGACCCTCACCGACGAAGCGCTGAAAAAGTACAGCGGCGACGAGTGGATCAACGGCGGCAAAATGACAGCCGACAAACCCGACGGCACGACCGCCTACGGCCAATGGAACAAGGTCAACGAAGCCCCCGTCTACACTCCTGAATACATTATCAGCAGCAAGGGCGAAGGCCACTACGCCGTCAAGCGGATCTGGACGGACGACAACCTGGAATTCACCGTTCCCGTGAAGGATTTCGCGGCAGGATCGGCCGTCAACTTCCGCTTCTCCATGAGCGGCGTCGCCACGGCGCCAAAATACTGGACGGTGGAGTATTTCGACCAGGGAACGTGGAAACCCACCAATTCGCAAGAATTCACTTACGCCAAAAACGGACTGCGCGTCACGGCGACCTATGAACTGACAAAGGCCAATGCGGTGACGAACGTCAATGAAACCGCCCGCTTTGCGGAGGCCGTCGGCGACGGCGTCATCCGGTTCCGTATCCGCTGCGCCAGCGGCGCCTGCCAGACCGACGGCAAATCCGTGCCGACCGAACCCGGTTCAGCTTCAACGATCCGGATCCGTCAGCTGAGTACGGGCGGCCTCGACGCCATCGCGTTCTACCCGGCCGACTGACATCGCTGCGCAACGACTGCCGGCCGCACCTCCCGACGGCGGCCGGCAGTCCGCCGCAGCCATTTCCCAACCTATCTAAACAACCCAATCCCGATATGGAAAACTTCTATCTCAAACCGCTTGCGACATCGCTGCACGGGCTTCGCCGCCTGACCGCCGCGGTGTTGCTGCTGCTGTTCGCCGTCACGGCAGAACCGGCCGCCGCCGGGGAGCAGGATTCCGGCAAACAGCAACCGACGATCCAGGCCAAAGGCCGCGTCGTCGATACCAACGGCATTGCGATCGCCGGCGCGGCGGTCACGGTCAAGGGAGGATCTGCCGGCGGTACGATCTCCGACGCGCAGGGCGCATTCACGCTCCGCGTCCGCAAAGGCGACGTGCTCCACGTCTCGTTCCTGGGCTTCCAGGCGCGGGAGATCGCCGTCACCGACGCCTCGCCGCTGACGATACGGCTGGCCGAAGAGACGCATCAGGTCGAAGACGTGGTGGTGGTCGGATACGGCGTTCAGAAGAAAGAGAGCGTCCTGGGCGCCATCTCGCAGGTGAACAACGAACAGCTCGTCAATTCGGGCACCACGAACATCACCAACGCCATCGCCGGCAAACTTTCGGGCGTGACGACCATCCAGACGGGCGGACAGCCCGGCAACAACGACGCCAACATCTTCATCCGCGGCGTATCGAGCTGGAACGGTTCCACGCCGCTGGTGCTCGTTGACGGCGTGGAGCGCAGTTTCGCGGACATCGACCCCAACGAAGTCGCCTCGCTGTCGGTGCTCAAAGACGCTTCGGCAACGGCCGTGTTCGGCGCCAAGGGCGCCAACGGCGTCATCATCGTAACCACCCGCACGGGCTCCACGGGCAAGCCCAAGATGAACATCTCGCTCTCCTACGGTCTGGACTTCCCGACGATGATCCCCGACCACATCGGCTCGGCGCAGACGGCCGAACTGCTCAACGTGGCGCTGAAAAACGCCCAGAGCTACGGCTCGATGATTCCCCGTTCGGAGATCGAGGAGTACGCCCGCCCTTCGTCGCGCATCAATTCGATCCGCTATCCGGACAACGACTGGTTCGACATCGCCATGCGCAGGTGCGCCCAGACCATCAACGCCAACTACAACGTCTCGGGCGGTTCGCAGCGTGTCAAATACTTCCTCTCGCTGGGATATTCCCACGAAGGGTCGATCTTCAAGGATTTTTCGGAGTGGAGCAACGCCAATTTCCGCTACGACCGCATCAACTACCGTTCGAATCTCGATTTCGACGTGACGCGCAGCACGAAGCTGTCGGTCAAGGTGGGCGGCGTGCTGGGAATCAAGGACACGCCGACGGACAAGACCGTGTCGGGCATGTTCAACATGATGTATTCGGCCTCGCCGATGATGTACCCGGCCTACTACCCCGCCTGGGTGCTGGAGGAGATTCCCGACACGGACTATCCCGACGCCTCGGGAGGCCGTCTGTCGAGTCCGCGCACGGCCTACTTCGGGAACATCCGTACGTCGCTCTCGACGGGCGAGTTCGAACAGACCACGGACAACAAGCTCTATACCGACATCAACTTCGAGCAGAAGCTCGACTTCATCACCAAAGGGCTCTCGGTGAAAGCCAACGTCTCGCTGAGCACCTACTACTCCCGCATCTCGCAGACGGCGACCAACTCCAACCCCACGTTCTACATCGACTGGAACCGGTACGACGCCGGCGACGGCAATCCGTGGATCTACTCCGCAGCCAGCGAGCACGTCTATGAGAACACCCCCTACGCCGTGACCCGCGGGGCGATGCAGAACAACTACTACGTCACCTTCTACTGGGAGGGAGCCCTGAACTACAACCGCACCTTCGGCGACCACACCGTGACGGCGCTGGCGCTCTTCAACCAGCGGGAAAACGTCAAGGGCACGGCCTTTCCCTACCATTCGCAGGGCGTCGTGGGGCGTGTGACCTACGACTACAAGCACAAGTACCTCTTCGAATGCAACCTCGGTTACACCGGGTCGGAGCAGTTCTCGCCCGAAAACCGCTACGGCTTCTTCCCCTCGGTGGCCATAGGCTGGGTGCCCTCGCAGGAGCGTTTCTGGAAAGAGGCGATGCCCTGGTGGTCGAAACTGAAGATCCGCTATTCGGACGGACTGGTCGGCAGCGACTCCGGTTCGCGGTGGCTCTATTTCAGCGACTACGTCAAGGGCGGCGACAGCTACATCTACGAAGGCGCCGCGGCCAACGCGGTGGCCCAGTGGGAAGAGGCCCGCAAACGCGACCTGGGCATCGAGATGGGCTGGCTGAACAACCGGCTGACGCTCAATCTCGACCTTTTCGACGAAAAGCGCACCAACATGCTCGTCAAGCCCAACGTCACGATGCTCGTCGGCACCTCGTACAAGGAGGTCAACCGGGGCAGTATGAAGAAGCACGGCATCGACATCGAGCTGGGCTGGGCCGACAAGACCCCTACGGGCTTCGGATACAACCTGACGGCGATGGTCTCGCTCAACGAGAACCGCATCACCAACTACGAGGACGCGCCCTACGCCCCGGAGTACCAGAAGACCGCCGGAAAGCCCTACAAGGGACAGACCGACGGCGTGAGCATCGTCGATTCGGGCTATTTCGAATCCATCGACGACATCCACAACTACCCGGCCTACACGACCGACTGGAATTTCGTCAACGTGGGCGCCTACAAGTACCTCGACTATTCGGCCGACGGCCGGCTCTCCGTCGAGGACCTGCACGCCATCGCCGGCAGCCAGTATCCGCCGGTGGTCTGCTCGTTCCGGGCCGGATTCGACTACAAGGGATTCGAATTCAGCATGCTGTGGTACGCCAACCTCGGCAAGTGGGTCGAATACAACAAGAGCTGGGAGATCGAGTTCAACAAGGGCGACTACCGCATCACCCATTCGCAGCTCGACTACTGGCGGCCCGACAACCGGGACGCCAACCACGCCACGCTGGTCTACGGAGGAACGTCGGGACACCCGATGTACATGTGGGCCGGCGGCAGCGGCGACGCCGGAGCGAAAATGATGCTCGAAGGCCGCACATGGCGCAAGGCCGACTACCTCTCGCTGCGGGAGGTTTACCTCGCCTACACGTTCAACGCCAAACGGCTCCGCCAGAAGGTCGGATTCCGCAGCCTGAGCCTCTATCTCACGGCAAACAACCTGCTGACGTTCACCCCGCTGATCGAGGGAGACCCCGCGAGCACCACCTTCACCACGGGATTCTATCCGCAGATGACCAGCCTCAAGCTGGGTGTTAAAATCGGATTCTAAAACCGCAACGACTATGAAAAAACTGATACTACTCGTTTTGGCCGCATGCAGCGCGATAGCCCCCGCCTGCACGTTCCTCGACATAGACCCCGAAACGGGGCTCGACGAAAATCAGGTGTTCTCGACCTGGGATAACTTCAAGGCTTATTTCAACAACGTCTACGAAGGACGCACGGGACAGAGCGGCAGCGGCGACAACATCAACATCAAACTGGGCTATCCGCTCTACCTCGACTTCAGCGACCGCCGCTTTACGTGGAACGCCCTGACGGACATGTGCGACGGCGGCCGCTGGCTCCGCGCACAGCAGATCAAGGCCGGGGCGCTGGGCGCCAACGTCTCCGAATGGACCACCACCACGTCGCGGCGTCCGATCTCCTACTCGATGTTCCGCATCATCCGCGTGGCGAACAAGTGCATCGAGAATATCGACATGGTGCAGAACGCCAAGCAGATCGACAAGGACGACCTGATCGGACAAGCCTATTTCGTGCGGGCGTTCGCCCACTTCACCCTCTGCCGGATCTTCGGCGGCATGCCCTACCTCGACAAGGCGCTCGAAGCCGACGACGAATGGGACATGACGCGCCTCTCGGCCTGGGAGACCTACACGCGCTGCGCCGAGGACCTCGACCGCGCCTACGACTATCTCCTCGCCGCCGGAAAAGTGCGCCGCGACGCGGGCCCCGGCTCGGAAGGCCACCTCACCAGCAGCGACATGGCCTATCCGAACGGCGTCGCCGCCAAGGCGCTGAAAGCCCGCTGCCTGCTCTACGCGGCCAGCGAACTGAACAACCTGCACGGCCAGAGCGACTGGGAGGACGCCGCCGAAGCCTGCGCCGAAGCGATCCGCATCGCTGAAGAGAACGGCTACGGGATGCTGGACTTCTCTCTTTGGAACAGTAACTTCTACGGCACGAAATACACCAACGAACACATCTGGGCCTGGAACTACGGCAGCAGCAAGATCAACACGGGCACCTGGTCGGGGACTTTCGCCTATCCCGCTTCGAACTACACGAACGGCAGCGGCGACTGTCCGACGCAGAATTTCGTGGACCGCTTCGAAACGCTCGACGGCGACCCGCTTCTGACCGAGGCCGACCGGGAGGCCGCCGCGAAACTCGGCCACTACGACGAACAGGACCCCTACTCGAACCGCGACCCGCGGTTCGACAAAACCATCCTCCACGACGGCAGCATCGTCAGCGGATGCCCGACCGGAATCAACATCCACTACGATCCGGCGACCGGAACCTACCCCGTCACGTCGCTCAACAACAACAACCGCTCGTTCGGCATCGCGTGGGGTTCGAACGACTCGAAGGGGTATTCCAACACGGGCTATTACGTCAACAAGCTGTGGAACGGCCAGCTGGGAACCTCGGCCGCCCACCAGCACACCGACCCGCTGATCCGCATGGCGGAGCTCTACCTCAACTACGCCGAGGCGGCCAACGAAGCCTACGGCCCCGACGGCCGGGCCGGAGGTCTGCCGATGACGGCGCTGGACGCCGTGAACAAGGTGCGCAACCGGGCCGGGATGCCCGACGTGCTCGACAAGTTCACGGGCAGCGCCCCGCTGCTGCGCGAACGCATCCGCAACGAACGCTGCGTCGAACTGGCCTTCGAGGGACACCACTACTACCACGACATCCGCCGCTGGAAGATCGCCCCGCAGACCATGTCCCAGACGCTTACGGGCATGTACATCGAGAAGGTGCCGGTTTCGGACGAATACCCCTGCGGACGGCGCTACGTCCGCCAGCCGATCCCCAACAACCGGCAGTCCAACTGGAAGAACGCCATGTACTACCTGCCCTTCCCCGCAGCGGAGGCCAACAAGATGAAGAATTTCGTCAACAATGAACTTTGGTAGAATCTTAGCCCGAATATAAAACCATGAGAAACCGCAACATACTCCTGACCGGCACGATGCTCCTGCTGGCGGCCGCTACGGCCGCGGGCGCCCCGCAAGGCGGCGGGCAGGGTTCCGAACCGGTGCTGACCGCCGAACGGATCGCCGCAGACTCCGCGATCCGGGCCCGGCGGACCCTGCGCGTCTATCAGACGCTCGAACTGCCCTACGCCCGCACCCTGAACAAGACGGCCGCCACGGGCAACTCGACGACCTACTACGAACACGACATCGACAAATACCCGACCAACGATTTCCGCAACTCGCTCACGGGCGTCGTCGCAGGACTCACCGTCCGCGAGCTGACGGGAACGCCCGGCATGTTCTACGCCTCGGAAACGGGCCGCACGGCGATCTACGCCCGCGGCATGACGCCCGAATACATCGTGGACGGCATGCCGGTCTACATCACCCAGCTGCAACTCGACCCCGAGGAGATCGAAAGCATGACTTTCATCCGCGACATCGCCGACAAGGCGCTGCTGGGCTCGCGCGCAGCCGACGGCGTGCTCTACATCACCACCCGCCGGGGAAGGACTCACGGACGGTCGATCCGCTTGGGCTTCGAAAGCGGCGTGAGCGTCGTGGACCGCTTCCCCGAGTGGGTCAACGGCGTCGAATACGCCCGGTTGCAGAACCAGGCGCGCATCAACAGCGGCTATCTCCCGCCCTACTCGAACGAGGCGATCGAGAACTACGCCCGCAAGGACCCCTACGACCTGACCTATCCGAACGTCGATTACCGGACGATGATGTTCAAGGACACGAAGCCCTATTACAAAGCCAACGTCACCATCGACGGAGGCACCCAGAAACTCCAATACAGCGCCTACGTCGGCTATGCCGGCGAAGGCGACATCTACAAGGTGGGCAGCAAGGCCGATTTCAACCGGGTGAACGTCCGCACCTATCTCAAAGCGGCCGTCACGCAGGACCTCCTGATCGACCTGGGATTCAGCGGAGGGATCAGTTTCCGCCGCCAGCCCCGCTACGGCTACGGCAACTCCTCGGCCACGGAGTTCGAAAGCGCTCTCAGCCAGGTCACCACGATCCCCGCGATCGCGTTCCCGCTGATCGTCTCGCACGACGAGGAGACGGGCAACAAGATCTACGGCGTCAGCACGGTCTACAAGGACAATCCCTACGCATCGCTGACCGAGAACGGCTTCTCGACCGAACGCGGCCGCTCGGGAGTGGTCAACGCCACGCTCTCCTACGACCTGCACGCGCTGGTCAAAGGGCTCAAATTCCAGTCTTACGTGGGGCTGAACCTCTTCAACATGAACCGCATCGGCAAGAACCCCGACTACACGGCCGTCATCTACGACCCCGCCACGGAAGAGACCGTCAAGACTTCGCACGAGGGAACGCAGGTCTCCGGCAAATCGAGCATGGGCAAATGGACCCATCAGGGACTCTACCTGCACGAACGGCTGAGCTACGACTACCGGAACGACGACCACCGCGTCGGGGCTTCGGCGACCTGGTGGCTGGAATCGGTCGAGCGCACGGGCAACGCGGTCCGCGAACGGATGATGTCGCTCATCGGCACCTTCGACTACGCTTACCGCGGCAAATACCTCTTCCAGGCCGTCGTGAACTACGCCGGATCGCCGATGTTCGCCCCCGGCAAACGCTTCGAGGTATTTCCCTCGCTGGGTCTGGGCTGGGTCGTATCCGAAGAGGGATTCATGCAGGACGTGAAATGGATCGACTACCTCAAGGTGCGCGGTCAGGCGGGCGTGATCGGCTACGGTTCGTTCGGCGCGCAGGACCTCTACGAAGACAACTACACGAAAAGCACGGGCATCAAGTTCGGCCCCTACACCACGGGCTACCAGTGGATCGGCTCGACCAACGCCAACCAATCCTACGTGAACACCATCACGCGGCTGGGCAATCCCGGCCTGACCTGGGAGAAGCGCAAGGAGTTCACCGTCGGTATCGACGCCGCGCTGCTGGGCAACCGCCTTTCGGTCGAAGCCAACTACTTCAACTACCTCCGCGACGGGATCATCACCGAGATGAGCGGCACGCTGCCGGGAATCTACGGCATGGACGGCATCAGCACCTATGAGAACTACAACCGTCTCCGTTACCAGGGCTGGGAGGCGGCGCTCTACTGGTCCGACCGGATCGGCGATTTCAGCTACACGGTGGGCGGAAGCCTCACGACGATCCGGGGAAAATACCTGCGCTACAACGAAAGCGTCGTCTACGACTATCAGAAGGTCACCGGCACGGCGACCGGCTCCTACCGGGGATACGTCTGCCTGGGCAAATTCACCTCGCGAGAGGAGATCGAGACTTCGCCCCGCCAGCTCTTCGACGACGAAGTGCAGGTCGGCGACCTGAAATACGCCGACCTGAACAACGACGGGCTCATCGACAGCAACGACCAGAAGGTCATCGGCAACAGCAGCCCCCGGTTCGACTACTCGGTGAGCATCAACCTGCGCTACCGGAATTTCGACTTCACGATCGTCGGAACGGGCCGTGCGTCGTACGACACGGCGCTGACCAACAAGTATTTCTGGAACGGATGGAGCACCGGCACCTACTCGCACTTCGTGCGCGACAACATCGGCGGCGACTACCCCCGTCTGACGTACATCAAGCAGACGAACAACTTCCAGCCCTCGAACTTCTGGCTCCGCGACGGAGGCTATTTCAAGATTCAGAACATCGAACTGGGCTACAACGTCCGCTTCCGCAGCCAGTCGGCCGTCAAGGGGCTGCGCGTCTTCCTGCGCGGCGCCAACCTCTGCACCATCAGCGGGATCAAGGACGTGGACCCCGAGAACATCAATGCCGGCGTTACGACCTATCCGCTCTACCGCACCTTCACGGCCGGCTTCAAATTCACCTTTTAACCTGCAAGGACATGAAAAAACTGATAATCGCGCTGGCCGCCGTAACGATGTTCGCAGGCTGCTCCGACTTCCTCGAACCGCTGCCCAACGGCCACTATACGGACGAAAATCTGAATGAATACCCCTCCATGATCCGCGGTTTCGTCGAAAAAAGCTACGACCTGCTGCCCACGCTCTACTCCGGCGGCGAATACGTCTATCTCGACGGCGCCACCGACGATGCGGTCATCACGGCGCAGACCCACGCCATGCGCCGTTTCGCGGTCGGTACGGGCACTCCCGCCAGCGACCCGTTCAAAACCTACTGGGTCCGCGACTACCGCGGCATCATGTACGTCAACAAGTTCCTCAAAGACCGTCTGGGCATCAACACCCGCTACATGATCGACAACGATCAGAACCGCCGCCTGCAACGCGCGTTGCAGGGCGATGCCTACGCCCTGCGGGCCTGGTGGCAGTATGACCTGCTGCGCAAATGGGGCGGCCGGGGCACCGACGGGCGGCTGCTGGGATTCCCCATCGTGCTCGAACCCGTCGATGTCTTCGACGCCGACGCCGGCTCGTTCGAGCGCGCCACCTACGAACAATGCGTGGAACAAATTCTGAAAGACTGCGACTCGGCGCTGGTCTACCTGCCCGCAGCCAACCGCGACTGGCTGGCCGAAGACATCTCGGTGCAGGGCGCCGTGCGCTGGCACCGCTTCGACGGCCTCGCCGTAAAGGCGCTGAAGGCCATGACCTACCTGCAATGGGCCTCGCCGGCGTTCAACCCGGAGAACGATCCGAAGCGCTGGGAAAATGCGGCGAAATACGCCGCCGAAGTGATGGATTTCAAACTCACGCAGGACGGAGCCCACGGGTTCGACCCGACCGCCGCGTTCGCCTGGACCGATCCCAACAGCCCCGAGATCATCTGGTCGTCCGACTACTCGAAAGGCAGCACGTTGGAAAACCTTTTCTACCCCGACGGGTTCCTCGGAACGGGCGGCGTGGGACCGACGCAGAATCTGGTCGATGCCTTCCCGGCAGCCAACGGATACCCGATCGACCATCCGGAAGCCAATTATAACGAGAACACGCCCTACGCCAACCGCGATCCCCGTTTTTACAGCACCGTCTTTTATAACGGCGCCGAGATCCGCCGCATCACCAACAACGAACTGATGTACACGTTCGACACCTCGGTCGGCGGACGCGACGAAGCGGGCGGCGTGAACAACACGATGACCAACTACTACATCCGCAAATACGTCTACCTGGGCTGGAACAAGGACGACGACAAGGTCCAGACGATGCCCAAGTCGATCTTTTTCATGCGCTGGACCCACATGTGCCTGATCTTCGCCGAGGCCGCCAACCGGGTGTCGGGGCCGACGACGGAACTCTACGGCTACACCCCCAAGCAGGCCATCGCCTATCTGCGCAGCCGTCCGACCAACGACGGAATACCGGGCGTCGGGGCCACGGCAGACCCCTATCTCGACGAATGCGCCGCCGCAGGCCCCGAGGAGTTCGAGAAGCTCGTGCGCAACGAACGCCGCATCGAACTCTGCTTCGAAGGGCAGCGTTTCTACGACCTGCGCCGCTGGGCGACGGACGTTTCCGAACTCAACGACGTAATCAACCGCCCCCGGATCACCCGCCAGTCGATCGCCTACGAAGAGGTCGAAAAGCGCAGCTATCCCTCGCTCTACGTGCCGATCCCCTACACGGAAGTAGTCCGCATGAAGGGCATCGTTCAGAACGCAGGCTGGTCCAACTGGGAATAAAACCGAAAAAACGATACTTATGAAAAAAATACTTGCAACACTGCTGGCTGCCGCGGCCCTTGCGGGATGCTACGACGAATACGTCAAAGATTACGATTACAGCGGCGTATACATCGCCTACCAATACGACTTGCGCACGTTCGTGGTCGGGGAGGGCATGAAATTCACGGTCGGATCGGTGCTCGCGGGCGTCATGGACAACGAACGCGACCGCTCGGTCTACTACGCGCTCGACGACGAACTGGTGACCGGGGACCTCGCGCCCTTCAACGGGCTTGACGAACTGGGACAGCCTTCGGCTCCGTTCACCGCCTTCGACGTGATGAGCGGCAAATCGACCTCCGGAACGGTGAGCCAGAGCTACGTCACCACGGCCGTCAAGGCCAGCGGCATCAAAGAGCTGACGCCGCTGCCGCGCGAATACTTCACGGTCAGCGACGAAGAGAAGATGACCATCCGGCGGGGCCGCCACACCGGAACGATCACCGTACGGGCCGATTCGGCGGCATTCCTGGCCGACGCCAAGGCGGGCCGCAACCCCTACTACGCCGTCGGATTCCGCATCACCAGCGCCGATGCGGACACGATTCTGCTCTCCAAATCGTTCGAGGTCATCGCCGTACGCTACGAGAACAAGCTCTTCGGCAACTACTACCACGGAGGCGTAACGCAGGTGGTGAATGCCCAGGGAGAGGAGCTTTCGAAAGAGGTCTACCCGACGGCCGTTCCCAGCGACGAGGGCACGCACGGCATCTACACGCTGACGACCGACGCGCCGGATGCGCTGACGACCAACTACATCGGCACGAAGGAGGGATCGGTGCGCCTGACGCTCGACGGAAAGGAGATCCGCGTTTCGGGGTCGGTGGACGGGAGCAAGGAGATCGAGGACCTGGGGAGCCGTTTCAACGACGCCCGGCTGCTCCAGAACCGGAAACTGTTCCTCCACTACCGCTACCCGAACGGCGACGGGACCTTCACGGTGGTCCGGGACACGCTGACGTTCCGCAACCGCATCCGCGACGGCGTGAACGAGTGGCAGGACGAGAATCCGAAAAACTACGACTGAACCCGGCGCGTTGCAAACGAAACGGCCTTCGGCGGAATGAATCCGTCCGAAGGCCGTTTCGCATCGCCCGGCGGCGTCACTTGCGGGGCCGGTTGCGGAACGGGACATCCATCCCGACGCCCGTATCGCCCTGCCGCTTCATCCACCCCTTCAGTTCGCGTTTCATGCGGTCGATCCGGGCCCGGTACGCCGGATCGCCGATGCGGTTGTTCATCTCCCACGGATCGTCCGCAAGGTCGTAGAACTCGAACTCCGGGCGGTGCACATAACGCCCGACCAGCCTCCGGGCAACGGAATCCCGCTGCGCGGCGTCGGTCCAGACGGGCCACCAGCCTTTCCGGTTGGCGGGCTTGTCGAGATCCATGAAGGTTTTGTAGAACGAACTGTCGGGAAGCAGGTTCCAGATCAGGGCGTAACGTTCGTCGCGGATGCTGCGGACGGGATAGGCGTTGCCCGCAGTGCAGTTGTTGTGCATGGCATAGGCATAGCGGCGGGCTTTCTCCCGCTCGCCGAAGAGCACCTTCTTGAAACTCTCCCCGTCGAGCTCCCGCCGGCGCCGGCCCCCGGCGAGGTCGATGAAGGTCGGAAGCAGGTCTTCGTACTGCACGACGGCATCCGAAACGCGTCCGGGCCGGATGCGCGCCGGATAACGCGCCAGCAGGGCGCTGTGCACGCCGGGATACCAGCAGGTCCACTTGCCGCCCGGAAGCTGGGGCCCCTGCTCGCCGAGAAACAAAACCAGCGTATTGTCCAGCTCGCCGCACTCGCTCAGCGTCTCCAGCACCGAGCCGACCTCGTTGTCCAGCGCCCGGACCTCGGCCAGATAATGGGTGAAAATCTCCCGCATGCGCCGGTCGCCGATGCAGTTCTCCGGCATGACGAGGCGGTCCGGATCGAATTCGGAGGGATCTCCCCAGGTCCAGGGAGCGTGGGGATGGATGCTGCACACGAAGAGCAGGAACGGCCGGGGATCGTCGCGCGCGATGAACTCGCGGATGCCGGAGGTGTCGTAGGGAGCCTCGCGGCTCACGCAGTTCACCGGGAATCCCGGCAGCTCCTCGAAGCGGTAGACATCGGGATTGACGGGATGGTTCTTGCCCGCGCGGGCCACCCGGTAGCCCTCTTCGGCCATGTATTCGCAAACGGTCTTCGTGCCGAGAAACGTGTCCTTGTGGTTGAGCCACGAACCGTGGCGCGCGGGATAAAGCCCCGTATAGAGCGACGCCCGGATCGGGACGCTCATCGCCATCGAGGCATAGGCGCCGGTCATCCGCAGTCCCTCGCGGGCCAGGCGGTCGATGTTCGCCGTTTCGAGATTCCGGCCGCCGTAGCAGCTGATTTCGGACGACAGCAGGTCGTCCGCCACGATCACTACGATATTGGGTCTTCGGTCTTGTGCGGCGGCGGCCGTCACGGGAAGAAGCCCTGACGCCAGGGCGGTGATCCGGATGAACCGGGTTGCAGAGTCATACATGACATTCGTTTTTTTGATGATTGTAAATTTACAAACATATCCCCGTGACGGAATGCCAGAATATCGTCAATCGATGACAGAAAATCGGCAGGACATCCGCTTCCGCACATCCGGGGACGGATGAAGCGCCCCGGCCGCCGGGCGGGCTGGCGCAAATCGAAAAAAATAGCTATCTTTGTTTGAACCCTAACCTATGGATATGAACCTCCGCACTATTTGTCCGTGCCTCGCAGCGGCTCTTCTCGCCGCGTGCGCACCCCGCACCCCCGATGTTACGACCGAACCTTTCGGAACCCTCTCCACGGGCGAGCCCGTCACGCTGTACCGCCTGAGCAACGGAACCGGCTCCTCGATGGAGGTCATCGACTACGGCTGCCGCGTGGTGCGCATCTGCGTCCCCGACCGCAACGGCCGCATCGACGACGTGGTGGTCGGATACGGCGACATCACCTCGTTCGAAACGGGCAGCGAACGCTTCTTCGGAGCCCTGATCGGCCGCTACGGCAACCGCATCGGCGGCGCCTCGTTCCCGCTCGACGGCGACACGGTGTACCTCACCCCGAACGAGACGCTGGGCGGCAGGCCCGGCCATCTGCACGGCGGAACGAAGGGATTCGACCGCGTGATGTGGCAGGGCGAACCGCTGCTCGAAGCCGACCGGGCCGGCGTGCGGTTCTCGCGCCTGAGCCCCGACGGCGAGGAGGGCTATCCGGGCAACCTCGCCTGCACGGTCACCTACTGGTGGACGAAAGACGACGTATGCCGCATCGAATACGAGGCCGAGACCGACCGTCCGACGGTCGTCAACCTCTCGAACCACACCTATTTCAATCTCAAAGGGCAGAACGGCGGCTATGTGATGGATCACGTGATGCAGGTCGAAGCCGACCGCTACTTCAGAAACACGGCCCAGTACGTGCCGGACGGGGCGATGCTGCCGGTGGAGGATACGCCCTTCGACATGCGCGCTCCGCACCGCATCGACTACGCCATAGACACGCCCGACCCGCAGTTGCAAATCATGCGGGGTTTCTCGGTCTGCTGGGTCCTGCGCAGCCAGACGGGCGGACTGGCCCGGGCCGCAGACCTCTACTCCCCGCGCAGCGGCCGCGGCGTGGAGACCTGGACGACCGAACCGGGGCTGCTGACCTATACGGGACGCGGGCTGAACGAACGGATGATCGGCAAAAACGGCGTGCCGCTCGAAAAATTCGGCGGCATGCTGCTCGAAACCCTCCACTTCGCCGACTCCCCCAACCGGCCGGACTTCCCCTCCACGGTGCTCCGCCCCGGCGAACGCTACCGCTCCGTCACCGAATTCCGTTTCTATGCAAAATAGGCTTTCGTTTTGTCCGCCTTCCGACGTTACATACTCCTGGCGCTGCTGACAGGATTTTCCGGCCCCGGCTTCCCGACAGCCGCCCGTGCCGCCGGGACAGCCCCCGACGCCCCGGATTTCAACTTCACGCACTACAACTCGGGCAACAGCGAACTGCCCTACGACCGGGTGAACAAAATCGTGCAGGACTCCCAGGGATTCATCTGGTTCGGAACCTCCTCGGGACTGAGCCGCTTCGACGGCATCCGCTTCCGCAACTACACCAAAGAGGAGATGGGGCTGAAATCGGCCTACGTGATCGCCCTCTGCACCGATTCCGAAGGCAATCTCTGGATCGGAACCGACCGCGGAGTCTCGGTTTACGACGTTGACCGGGACCGTTTCGAGCCGTTCCTCCGCGAGAGCGACATCGGGACGGTCATCCGCAACAAGGCCAACGTCATCCGCCGAGGCCCCGACGGGGTGATGTGGATTTCGGTCAACAACCAGGGGCTCTTCGCCTACGACCCCCGCACGCAGATCCTGCGCAACCACTTCTTCGAGAACGGCCGGCAGACACTCCCGGTGAACATCCGCGCACTGCACGTCGATGGCGACAACGGCCTGTGGATCGGGCTCTTCTACCATTCGTTCCTCTACATCGGCCACGACAGCGCAGACCATCCCCGACGAGACGACGCCCGGGAAATCGCGGCATTCCGGAACGACAACGTGGCAGCCGTCAGCTCGGCCCCGGACGACAGCGAAACGATCTACGTGGCCAGCGCCCGGCGGGGGCTCTGCCTGCTGAACCGCAGCAGCGGCCGTATCCGGACGCTGATCCCCGTCCCGTCGCGGGGATTCACGCCCGAAGACCTGTACGTCGATCGGGAGGGCATCGTCTGGATGTCCACCAGCGAAGGCGTGTACCGCTACGACCCGCGGACCGATTCGGCCCGCAAACTCGCCTGCGACAGCCACAACCGTTTTTCGCTCTCGGACAGCCACGCCTTCGCGGTCTTCATCGACGCCTCGGACGGCATCTGGATCGGCACGAACGTCGGAGGAGTGAACTATTGCGGCGCCTTCCAGCAGCAGTTCGAGAAGTACCACGCCGCCGACGGGCGTTCGCTGGAAGACTGCCTCGTGCGGGGCTTCGCGGACGACGGCGCGGGGCGCATCTGGATCGCCACCGAAAACGAGGGCCTGCTTCTCTACGACACGGAGCGCCGCACGCTGAACCGGGTCGTGCACGACCAACTCCCCAACACGCAGTTCTCGATCTGCTGCGAACCGGGCGCGCTGTGGCTCGGAACCGACAAGGGGCTCTACCGGCTCGACACCCGCACGCGGGCCGTGCGGGAATACGAAACGCTCGGCTATGCCACGGCGATGCTTGACCAGCGCGTGTTCGCCATCCACCGGACGGCAAAGGGCGAACTGTTCGTAGGCACGACCGTGGGGCTGCTGCACTACGACCGCCGAAAAGAGGCGTTCGACCCGATCGAGGAATTCGAGGGCGTGTTCGTCACCGGCATGGACGAGGACGAACGGCAGAGACTCTGGGTCTCGACCTATGCCAACGGACTGATATGCTACGATCTGCAACGCGGCGAAATCACAGCGAACCACATCGGGACGGAGGACGATCCGGGCCCGCTCAACATGCTCTTTTCCGTATTTGCCGGGCCGGGGGGGGGACACGTCTGGACCACGAGCTTCAACGGAGGATTCGGGTGCCTCGACACCGCCACCGGACGCTTCGAGAGCTATGACACCCGCAGCTGCGACCTGCTGCCCACGAACATCTTCTTCCAGGTGCTCGAAGATCACGCCGGAACCGTATGGGTGAGTTCGGACAAGGGGCTCTTCGCCTTCAATCCGCAGACCAAGGCCATCCGGCGTTTTACGATCTTCGACGGACTGCTGAACAACGATTTCAAGAACTGCGGCCTCCGCTCTGCGGACGGCGACCTCTATTTCGGCTCCCGCAGCGGCTTCATCCGCTTCAACCCCGAGAAATTCGACCGCGAAAGCGGAGACCCCCGGCTGGTCGTCACCGAATTCCGCATCGGCAACGAACTGGTCGTCCCCTCCGACGACGGGCGTTCGCCCCTCGTCCGCAACGTGGACCGCACCCGGTCCATCCACCTCTCCCCGCGGCAAAATTCGTTCGGATTCGGATTCGCCGTCCTCAACTCGACGCTGCCGCAGCTCAACACCGTAGAGTGCCGGCTCGTAGGCTACGACACGCAATGGCGCCGCACGGTCGCCGACAACACGATATTCTATTACAACGTGCCGGCCGGCACCTATTCGCTCGAAATCCGCAGCCAGGCGTCGGGAACTGCACAGCCCATCGGCCACGAACCGCTGTCGATCGTGGTGGAGCAGCGTTTCTACAAGAGCACGGCCGCCATCGGGCTCTATCTCCTGCTGTTCGCAGGCGTGCTCATCGCAGCGTTCAAGGTCTACTACAAGCGGGCCATCGCCCGGGAGAAGCGCAAGCACGAAAACTACAAGAAACAGAAAGAGGCGGAGCTCTTCCAGCAAAAACTCACGTTCTTCTCGAATATCGTACACGAGATCAAAACCCCGCTGACGGTGATTCACACGCCTTTACAGCAGATACAGGCATCCGGGCACCTCAGTCCGGCCGACCGCGACAACCTGCAAGCGATCTGCAACGGCACGCACTATCTCGACCAGCTGGTCCGGGAGCTTCTCGACTTCGTGCGGGTCGAGAAGCGCGGCTACAAGCTCGATTGCAAGCCGATGAACATCGTAGAGCGCACCGGATTCCTCTGCTCGACGTTCCAGGAGACCGCCAAAGCACGCAACCTGCGGCTCTCGTTCACGGCGGAGAGGGACAACATCCGCATCGACGCGGACGAATCGGCCATGAACAAGATTCTCAACAACCTGCTGCACAACGCCCTGAAATACGCGGAATCCTACATCGAAGTAAACGTCCGGTCGCACGACGGGACGGCGACGGTCTCCATCACCAACGACGGGGAGCCGATCTCGCCCGAACAGCGTTCCGAAATATTCAAACCTTTCGTGCAGTACGACAAGTCCCCCGGGTCCCGGAGCTTCGGCATCGGACTCTCCCTCGCCCGTTCGCTCGCCGAAATGCACGCCGGAACGCTCGAACTCGCCGACGACACCCTCCGCACCACGTTCGTACTGACACTTCCGGCCGCGGCGTCCCTTCCCGAAACGGCTGCCGGGCAGGAGCCGCCGGCGCCGCAGGACCGGTCGCTGCCGCTGCTGCTGCTCGTGGAGGACAACCGGGAACTCACGGCCTATCTCAAACACAAGCTCGACGCCGACTATCGGGTCATCGCCGTACACGCGGCCGAAAAGGCCGTCGGCGTATTGCAGGAACAGGAGGTGGACATCGTCGTCACGGACATCGCCCTGCCCGGCACGAACGGCATCGAACTCTGCCGCACGATCAGTTCGGATTTCGACCTCTCGCACATCCCCGTCATCGTAACATCGGCCATCTCGGACACGGCGACGAAGATCGCCTGCATGGAAGCCGGAGCCAGCACCTATATTGAAAAACCGTTCGGACTCGACTATCTCGAAGCCTGCATCCGGGCCATTCTGGACAAACGCGCCCGGCTGAAAAAAAGCTACCAGAACACGCAGGAGCCGCTCGATCCCAAACAGTTCGGACTGCACAGCGCCGACGAGGAGTTCCTGCGCCGGATCGACGAACTGATCATGCAGCACCTCAACGAACCTGCCTTTTCCAGCAAACAGATCGAAGAGGCGCTCTTTCTGAGTCGCTCGACGCTGATCCGCAAGGTCCGGGCGCTGCTCGACACCACCCCGAACGACTATCTGAGGTCCAAACGGCTCTCGATAGCGGCCCAGCTGCTCGCCCAGAACAAGTGCCGGATCAGCGAAGTCTGCTTCTCCGTAGGCTTCAACTCCCCCTCCTACTTCGCCAAATGCTTCAAGGAGCAGTTCGGCGTATCGCCCGCCGAGTATCAGAAACAATAAGCCCCCGGGCGTCGGGGAAATTGCCGATAAGAGGATTTTTCCAACCGATGCGACGATTTTTCCATTCCCGGCCCACCCCGTTCCGTCGTAAAACAAAAGCTCCTACATTTGCTGTCGAGGACCTCAATGCTGCCATGCAGCCGACCGAACGGAATTCGGATCAACCTAAAATCAACCCTTATGAAAAATCTCAAACTATTCCGTGCAGCAGGGACCGGAGCCCGATGGCTCTTCGTCGTTTGCTTCACGCTGTTCTGCTGTCAGAGCCTGTGCGCGCAATCGCCGAACAATGCGGACCACGCCTGTACGGTCCGCATTCTGGACGACGACGGAAATCCCGTCTCCGGCGCCGCCGTCGTCGTGAAAGGCTCGAACACGGGCGAAATCTCCGACGCCAAAGGCTTCGTCCGCTTCCGCAACATCCCGCGCAACGCCACGCTGCTGGTGACCTACCTCGGCATGGACAACCGCGAAGAGCCGGTCAACGGCCGCTCCGCATTCGACATCAAACTCTCGCAGGGCAGTCTCGTGATGGACGAACTGGTCGTAGTCGGCTACGGCGTACAGCGCAAACGCGACCTCTCGGGAGCCGTGGCCCAGGTCAAGGGCGACCTGATCAACGAATTCGCCAACGTCTCGGTGGCGCAGGCGCTCCAGGGACGTGTCTCGGGCGTGCAGATCAACCAGCTCAACGGACAGCCCGGAGCGGCCATCCAGGTCCGCATCCGCGGCGCCAACTCGATCAAGGGCGACAACGAACCCCTGTGGATCATCAACGGATTTCCGGGCAACATCAACATGATCAACACGTCGGACATCGAGTCGGTGGAGATTCTCAAAGACGCCTCGGCGACGGCCATCTACGGTTCGCGGGGAGCCAACGGCGTGGTGATCGTCACGACGAAGGGCGCCAAGGAGGGCAAAATCCGGGTGAGCTACGACGGCAGCGTCGGCATCCAGACCCTCTACAAGCAGATGGACGTGCTGAGCGGCGACGAATACATGACCTATCTGAACGAGAAGGCCCGCGTCAACGACCAGCCGGCGGTCTTCACGCCCGAGCAGATCGCAGCCAACGTGTGGAACACCAACTGGCAGGACGAAATCTTCCGGTCGGCCGTGATCACCAACCACGCCGTGGACATCTCGGGCGGCGGCCCGACTTTCAAGGGATCGCTCGGCCTGAGCTACTTCGATCAGGACGGCATCGTCAAGAAGGGCGGATACGAGCGCATCTCGATCCGCACGAATCTCGAATACAACATCTCGAAATACGTCTCCGCTTCGGCGAACATCATCTTCAGCCGTTCGAACCACGACCAGATGAACTCGCAGGGCGGCAGCCGCGGCACGACGGTGATCAACTCGGCCCTCACGGCCTCGCCGCTGGCCACGCCGCACTACGACGACGGTTCATGGAACGACTTCCAGACGCAGCCCACCGCCGGCATGAATCCCGTGGCCTATCTGCACGAGGTGAAAAACCGGCGGTATGCGAACCGCCTGCTGGCCAACGCCGCCCTGACCGTGAAACCGGTCGAGGGACTTTCGGTCCAGATCGCCGCCAACGTGCAGAACAGCCAGGCGCGGAGCGACCATACCCGTTCGCTCGCCTATCCGAACTACGACGGTGCGGCGTCGATCGGCTTCGACGAGGTGGTGGACATCACCAGCAACAACATCATCACCTATGACAAGGGCTTCGGCCGGCACCACCTCAACGTCATGGGCGGCATCACCTACGAACAGAGCGTCTCCAAGTCCGTCGGCACGGGAACCGCATCGGGATTCCTGAGCGACGTGGTGGAATCCTACGACCTCGACGCCGCCGACATCAAGGGCCTGCCCACATCGAGCTACTCCGACTGGCGCATGCTCTCGTTCCTGGGGCGCATCAACTACAACTTCGACAACCGCTACCTGCTCACCGTGAACTTCCGGGCCGACGGTTCGTCGCGTTACAGCAAAGGCAACAAGTGGGGCTATTTCCCCTCGGCGGCCGTCGCCTGGCGCATTTCGCAGGAGCAGTTCCTCCGGCAGGCCGACTGGCTTTCGGACCTCAAGCTGCGCGTCGGATACGGCGTGACCGGCAGCACCGCCATCTCGCCCTATTCGACGCAGAACACGCTCGAATCGGTCAACGTCGTGTTCGACAAGACCACCACCGTAGGCTACGCCCCCAAGAACACCTACCTCGGCGACCTGCGCTGGGAGACCACGGGGCAATGGAACGTGGGTCTCGACCTGGCGCTGCTGAACAACCGCATCCGCCTGACGGCCGATTACTACCACAAGAAGACGACCAACCTGCTCAACGATGTCGAAATGCCCCGGTCGAGCGGCTACACCACCGCCCTGCGCAACGTCGGGGCGATCCGGAATGCGGGCGTCGAATTGCAGCTCGACACGCGCATCATCGACAAGGCCGTGAAGTGGGACTTCGGCGTCAACCTCTCGGTCAACCGGTCGAAGGTGCTTTCGCTCTCCGACGGCAAGGACATCTTCGGAAGCACGGTGAGCAACACCATCATCAGCGACCAGCTCAACCTGATGCGCATCGGCGAACCGATGTATGTCTTCTACGGCTACGTCGAGGAGGGATACGACGACAACGGACAGCTCGTCTACAAGGACCTCGACGGCTCGGACGGCATCACGCCGGCCGACAAGACGATCATCGGCAACCCGAACCCCGACTGCCTGCTCAACTTCAACACGGCGGTCAGCTACAAGGGATTCACGCTGAGCGCATTCTTCCAGGGCTCGATCGGCAACGACATCTACTCGCTAAGCATGGCTTCGGCCGCCTACGATTACAGCTCGAACGCCAACACCCTGCGCGAAGTGCTCTACAACCACTGGACCCCCGAAAAGCCCGACGCCAAATATCCCAATCTCCGTCAGGACATCGCGCTGAAGATGTCGGACCGCTTCGTCTACGACGGCAGCTACATGCGTCTGAAAAACCTCGAACTGAGCTACAACATCCCGTGCAGCAAGAGCCGCGTCATCAGCAAGGCCCGCGTCTATGTCAGCGCGCAGAATCTCTGGACGATCACGTCCTACCCCTTCTGGGACCCCGACGTGAACGCCAAGGGAGGCAGCACGTCGCTCGCCCAGGGCATCGACGCCAGCTGCTATCCCGGAGCCCGGACCTTCACGCTGGGATGCCGGCTTGTTTTCTAACGACCTAACCTTCGCAAACCATGAAACACATCATATTCACACTGCTGGCCGCCGCCGGTATCGCAACGTCGCTTCCGTCGTGCGAAAAATGGGAGTTCCTCGAAGAACATCCCAAAAAGGTAGACGCCACGACCTTCATGTCCAATGCGGCAGAGGTGCAGAGCGTCATCAACTCGATCTATTATCAGCTGCGCCGCCAGGTGGGATTCGGGCGCTATCTCTCGGTGCTGAGCGAAAGTCTGGCCGACTACTGCTACGGACGGGGGAACTACGCCACCTCCTACGCCACGGGCCTCACCTCGGGCGGAGTGACCTTCACGAACGACACGTGGGCCGTTCTCTACCGGGCGATCCGCTTCTCGAACGAGATCCTCTCGCAGATCGGCGATGCGAAGCTCTCGCAGCTCGAATACGACCATCTGAGCGGCGAAGCACGCTTCCTGCGGGCTTTCAGCTACTCATATCTGGCCCGTTACTACGGCGCCGTGCCCTTCTTCGACGAGCACAACATGCACGACTTCAACAAGCCGCGCACGCCCGAACGCGACATTTGGGAATTCGTCGCCCGGGAAGCCGCCGATGCGGCCGCCCTGCTGCCCGAAAGCGTCGCCCAGGCGGGACACCCCGCGCGCTATGCGGCGCTGATGCTGGAGACCGAAGCCCTGCTCTATCTCGAACGCTGGGGCGAGGCCGCAGCCGCCGTCGGCGAGGTGATCGACTCGGACCGCTACGGACTGGTGGAGGTATCGAAGGCCGACGACTACGAAAAAATCTACGGCACGACGGCCAACGCCACGCGCGAAGAGATCTTCTATTTCAAATACAATCAGGACGACGGCAACAACTTCATGTCGATGTATCTTTGCCGCCCGAATCCGGTGCGCGACGGCGGAAACGTCGGCATCTACACCGACTACGAGAAAAACCTCTTCGTCAAAGGATGGGACAAGGCCGACCTGCGTTACCAGTACAACCTCTGGATACAGACCGGCAACGGCACGCTCAATTCGCTGACGAAAACGGGCATGATCTGCCTGAAATTCCGCGACTACAACAGCACGGGAGCCGCCAACGACTTTCCGGTGTACCGTTACGCCGACGCGCTGCTCTACTACGCCGAGGCGATCTGCCGCCGCGACGGCAAACCCGACGAAACGGCCATGGAGGCGCTCAACCAGGTGCACCGCCGCGCCTACGGTCTGAAACCCACCCGTCCGCAGGGCTCGGACTTCCGGCTGGCCGACTACGCCACGCAGGATAAGTTCATGGAGCTGCTGCTTCAGGAACGCGGCTACGAAACCGCCTTCGAAGGAAAACGCTACTGCGACCTGAAACGCTGCGGCAAACTGGCCGAATACGCCGTCAGGGCGGGCCGTGTCGCGGCCGAATCGGAGGTGGGGCCCGCAGCCTACTGGTGGCCCATACCCGCCGACGAATTCAACTACAACACATCACTCGATCCGACCAAGGATCAAAATCCCGGATATTGACACAACACCATGAAAAAATCAATCATCTATTGCGCGATCGCGCTCTTCGCCGCAGCCTCCTGCGGCAAAGAGGCCCCGGCTCCGGCACAGCGCTGGTCGGAGGAGCGTGCCAACGCCTGGTATGCGGAGCAGGAGTGGCCCGTGGGCTTCAACTACGTCGCGGCCACGGCCATCAACCAGTTCGAAATGTGGCAGGCGGAGAGCTTCGATCCGAAGACCATCGACTACGAGATGTCCAAGGCCGAGGAACTCGGGTTCAACACGGTCCGCATCTTCCTGCACGACATGGTGTGGGAGGCCGATCCCGCCGGATTCAAGCAGCGCATCGACGCATTCCTCGGAATCTGCCGCAGCCACGGGATCAAGGCCATCGTGACCTTCTTCACCAACGGCGGCCGGTTCGAAAACCCGCAGCTGGGCAAACAGCCCGAGTCGATCCAGGGCATCCACAATTCGCAGTGGATACAGAGCCCCGGAGCCCCGTCGGTCAACGATCCGGCTTCGTGGCCCCGCCTCGAACGCTACGTCAAGGACATCCTCACGACGTTCCGCGACGACGACCGCATCCTGTTCTGGTGTCTCTACAACGAACCGGAGAACTTCAAGCAGGGCGCCCGCAGCCTGCCGCTGCTGCGCGAGGTCTTCAAATGGGGACGCGAGGCGAACCCCTCGCAGCCGCTCTCGTCGCCGCTCTGGATATGCCCCGGAGCACACGGCACGCGCAGCAATTTCCCGATCATCTCGTTCCTCGGGGAGAACTGCGACATCATGACGTACCACTGCTATTACGGTCCGGAAGAGATGGAGACCTTCATCTCCTTCATGCAGCAGTTCGGGCGGCCCGTGGTCTGCCAGGAGTACATGGGGCGTCCGCGCTCGACCTTCGAGGAGATCATGCCCATACTCAAACGCGAGCGCGTCGGGGCCATCAGCTGGGGGCTCACCGCCGGAAAGTGCAACTTCCATCTCCAATGGTCGAGCAAGGCCGGCGATCCCGAACCCGAGGTCTGGTTCCACGACATTTTCCGCCTCGACGGCACCCCGTACAGCCAGCATGAGGTAGACTTCATCCGCTCCATGACGCAAGACAAAAACATGAACTAACCGCTAATTCCACCGAATATGAATCTTCGACACAACATATCCAGCCTCCTGCTGCTGGCGCTGGTCCTCTCGACGGCCGCCTGCTCCAAGCCGTCGGCTGACGAGAACCCCAATCCCAAACCGGGTACGGGCGGCAGCGATCCCGTGCCCGTCGATACGGAGATCACCTCGATCCACGACCTGAACGCGACGCAGGGATACCTCAATTCGCACGCCCCGGAGTGGCAGAGCAGTTCGCTCGAAATGGATTTCCGCTCTTTCATGAAGCTGGAAAAGCCCCTGCTTTCGGCCGTGAACGCCCGCTACCCCCGCATCAAGAAGCTCAAAGACAACACCTTCCTGCTTATCTACCAGCAGGGGCCGTCGGCCCACGATGTCTATTACGCCCGCAGCAGGAATTTCATCACATGGCAGAACGCCGACGAACAGCTCTTCGCCAAAACGGACATGAAGCAGTACGAAAGCGATGTCGATGACCGCGTGCTTTTCACGTCGGCCGATGCCATAGTGCTCGACAACGGAGACATTCTTGCCTTCGCCTCGTTCCGGCTCAACAAGGGATACAGGCTCAACCCACTGAACAACGGCATCATGATGCGCCGTTCGTCCGATAACGGAAAGACCTGGAGCGAAACTCAGATCATCTACCGCGGCACCACCTGGGAGCCGTCGGCCCTCCAGCTTTCGACCGGAGAGGTACACGTCTATTTCACGGATGCGAACACCACGACGGGCAATTCGGGCACGTCGCTGCTCCGTTCGACGGACCGCGGAGCGACCTGGACCACCGTCGGCAAAATCATCCGCCAAAAGGCCGGAACAGCGACCGACGGTTCGGGAACGGTGATTTTCACCGACCAGATGCCCGTGGCCATCCAGCTCAACGGCTCGGAGCGGATCGCCGTGGCGTTCGAATCGCGGTTCGGACGCACGGGAACCTCCGAGGACAAATACCATCTGGGACTGGCCTACTCGAACGACAACTGGGCCGCAGGCCCCCCGGCAGGCGACGAGGACGGCCCCGCCGAACGGCAGAACAACCTTTTCCTGAATCAGGCAGCCCCCTATCTCCGGCAGTTCCGGTCGGGAGAAACCATCCTTTCGTGCAACATCAGCAGTCTGTTCAACATGCGCATCGGCGACACGAAAGCCTGGACGTTCAGCGAACCGATGCAGGGATTCCCGGGCAAGGGTTCGTGGGGTTCGATCGAAATAATCGACGACCACACGCTCGCCGGCGTCTTCCCGGAGGCTTTCACGCAGACGATCGACGGACAGGAAACTGCCAGCGCCCGCATCCAGCTGGCGAAATTCGTCCTGAACCACCGCATCAACGCCACGCAGTTCACCCCCGCCCTCGTCGGCAGCAGCGCCCATTGGAAAGATGTGCAGGACGCCCTGTTCATCGGCAGCGTCTCGCAGGCCCAGGCCGTTTTCCGCTTCGCCTACGACGACGACAACCTCTATTGCCTCGTGGAGCGGCTCGATAACGGGCTCGCCGCGGCGGACGGCATCGACCTGATGTTCCAGAGCGGAAACGCCACCGGAGACCCGCTGATCCTGAAAATCACCCCCGATGCGGCCAAGGGCACGCTCGCATGCGACAATACGGCGGTAACGTGCGCCGCGACCGTGCTCGGCACCTTCGACGAGACGGACAACGACCGGGGCTACGTGGTCGAACTCGCCATCCCGCGCGAGCGGATCAACGTGGCCGCAGACCGCATACTTTTCAATGCCGTGCTGCACGACGCCGCCGGCGACGACACCTTCACGGGGCTGGCCGCCGGCAACTACGACAAATGGCTGCCCGTCGAACTGAAGCTGCCGGCAGAGCCCGTCACCGAACCCGAACCGGGAGCCGACGACGACAACGGCCGCGGTCCCGGATGGAGCAACGGCGAAGAAGTCAACCCCTGGAAATAACCGTTAACAACCGAAAACCATGAAAACACACCATATCATCGTCATTGCGGCCACCATATGCGCATCGTTCGGATGTTCGCGCCACGAGGAGGAAGACGGCCTGCGGCCGCAGCAGCCGGACACGGATCTGTCCGTCCGGTCGGTCGTCGCAGCGCCCATCGCGGAGACCCGCACGGCACTCGACAACCAGCGCAACGTCGTCTGGAAATCGGGCGACCGGATTCAGGTGTTCAGCGCCGGGAATCCTTCCGGAGCGCCCTATGTCACCGCTTCGGACAACACCCGCACCGGCATTTTCAATCCGGTCGAAAGCTCGAAAACCGTCACCGACGCGCAGCGCTATGCCGTCTATCCGGCCGAAGCCCTGACGAAAGGGCTCTCGGGCGACACGTTCGAAATCGACCTGTCGGCGCTGGCCGGACAATCCTACGCATCGGCCCTCGGCGCAGGGTCCGACATCGCTGCGCTGCCGATGGTGGCCGCGACCAATGACAATACGTTCGAATTCAAGAACGTCTGCGGCGGCCTGCTGCTGCGCGTCAACGACTATCAGGCGCTGGGCATCAAGATCGCACGCATCGAAGCGACGGCCCGCGGCGGGGAGCAGATCGCCGGAAAAATCTCGGTGGAGGCCGCGACGGGAACCCCGCAGCTGAATCAGGGGACGACGGGAACCTCGGTCACGGTGGACTGCGGGAGCGGAGCCAACATCTCCTCGAACGGCGACCTCTCGAAACCGGACGGATTCCTCATCTTCCTGCCCGCCGGAACCTATGCACAGGGATTCTCGTTCAGGATCACCGACACCGACGGCTGCCGCTACGAAATAGAGACGGCACAGGCCGTGACGGTGACGGCCGGCGTCGTAACGCCGCTGCAAAGCCTGCCGCTGACGCGCTATTACGGCACGGCGAACTGTTACCGGGCGGACGCCTCGGCCCAAACCCTCTCCATCGACGCCACGCCGTACTACACGTTCAGCCGGAACTACGTGCACGAGGGAATCCGCTGCACGGACGCTTCCGGAGCGCCGGCGGGCGTCCCGGCCAAGGCCCAGATCGTCTGGCAGCAGCCTGAGAACGGGGCTTCGGGCAACGTGATCGACGCCCCGGCGATGGAGGGCTCGACGCTGAAAGTGCCCGTCACCGGCACGAAGGGCAACGCCGTAGTGGCCGTATGCAAAGCGGACGGGACCATCCTCTGGTCGTACCATATCTGGGTCAGCGAGGCGCAGGACATAGCGTGCCGTTTCGAAGAGGCCGGGGCCTACACGATGCTCGACCGCAATCTGGGAGCCACATCGACGACCCCCAAGGACCGCAACGCCTACGGCCTGTTCTACCAGTGGGGCCGCAAGGACCCGTTCGCCCGCAACCTGACCGCGACGCGCCCGGGCGGCTCCCCTTATGAAAGCGCTTCGAGCGACCTGGAGAAGACCGAAGCCGCCACGGAGGCCACCGGAACCATCGCCTATGCGACGCGCAACCCGCAGACCCGTCTGCTGGCAGCCAAGGAGTGGTATGTCGGAGCGGGCGGCAACGACCTGCTGTGGGGCGGCGCGAAAGAGGGCTCCGTCAAAACGGTGTACGACCCCTGCCCGGCGGGATACCGCGTCCCCGATGCGCGCCATTTCGCCGAGATGAAATCCACATCGTCAGCCGAATGCAACGCGAACTACGGAATGCTGCTCGCCATCAACGGCGAAGACACGAAATCGTACTTCCCCACCTCCGGCTATCTGGAAGCGAACAAGCATGTCACGATGTATCTGGAATACCGCGGATACATGTGGCTCAACGCCGGCGGTGCCACGGCAGAAAACCGCTTTTATTTCAACAACGCAGGCGTGAATATCAAGAACGAATCGCATGCGAAAGGCATGGCCGTGCGCTGCGTGAAGACCGAGCAATAACCGAACTCAAATATTCAACAAAGAACGAACAGCATGAAAAAAACGAAATTCGCACTCGGCGTTCTCGCGGTGCTGCTCTGCGGCAGCGCCGGCGCCCGGAACGGCGAGGTGAAAATGCGCGAAGGGACCATCACGCTGCCCGCCTACCGGGTGAACGCACCGGAAAAGGCTCCGCTTTTCGAACGCGACTTCGCCTACCAGCGGGCCAAACGCGGCGTCTATCCCTATGCCATGAACGACAATCCGACCGACGAAAAGATCGACACCACCTACCGGGCCCTGTTTCTGGAGAACGACTATCTGGAGGTGTGCGTGCTCCCGGACATCGGCGGACGCCTTTTCTACGCCACGGACAAAACCAACGGATACGAGATTTTCTACCGCCAGCACGTGATCAAACCCGCCAACGTCGGCATGCTCGGCGCATGGATCTCGGGCGGCGTCGAATGGAACGTCTTCCACCACCACCGCGCGACCAGCCAGTATCCGATCGACTACAAGCTGGTGGACAACGGCGACGGATCGAAGACGATCTGGGTCGGCGAGGTCGAGAAGCGCCACCGCATGTCGTGGGCCATCGGCATGACGCTCTATCCCGACCGCTCCTACATCGAGGTGAAAGGCCGCTTCTTCAACAACAGCCCCGACCGGAACTCCATGCTGCACTGGAACAACGTCGCCACCCACGCCAACGAGAACTACCAGATCGTATTCCCGGAGAACACCGAATTCGGAACGTTCCACCACAAGAACAGCTTCATGCGCTGGCCCGTTCCCGATGCGCCCTACTGCGGCAATCCGGACTACATCGGCAAGGATGTCAGCTACTGGCGCAACCTCCCGGCCCTGATGGGCGGATCGGTGTTCGTCTACGACTTGCAGGACGACTTCATCGGCGGATACGACTACGGCAAGAACGCCGGCACGATGCTGGCCGGAAACCGCCACATCAACAAAGGCGGCAAATTCTGGACCTGGGGCCACATGAACTACGGCCACGAGTGGGACTGCAAGACCCTCACCGACGAGGACGGGGCCTACGTCGAACTGATGACGGCCGCCTACTCGGACAACCAGCCCGACTACTGCTGGCTCAATCCCTACGAGACGAAGGAGTTCACGGCCTACTGGTACGGCATCCGCGACCTGAAACACGTCAACCGGGGCAACGAACACGCGACGGTCAACATGGAGATCGGCGCCGACGGACGGCTGCATCTGGCCGCCAACGTGACCCGCATCCGGCCCGACGCCCGCATCGTCGTGCGGCGCGGCGGCAAGACGCTCTACGAGACGACCGCCCTGATCGCCCCGGACAAACCCTTCGCCGCCGACACGAAGGTCCCGGCCGAAGAGGTCGCCGAACCGTCGGAGGTGACCATGTACCTCTACGACTCGGAGGGCAACGAGCTGATCAGCTACCACCCCTACAAGCTGGACCGCACCAAGCCCATGCCCGATCCCGTCGTGCCGCTGAACCCCGATCCGAAAAGCGTGGAGAACACCGAGGAGGTCTATTACCTCGGCATGCGGAATCTCCAGTTCCACAACGCCCACGTCGATCCGAACGACTACTTCTTCGAGGTCGTCCGCCGCGACCCGGGAGACGTGCGCGCCAATACGCAGCTCGGCATCCACTACCGGAAGCAGGGCGATTTCGCCCGGGCCAAGAAGCACCTGCGGACCGCCCTCAAACGGCAGACCGCCAACCAGACCCGCGTCAGCGACGGAGAGTCGATGTACAACCTCGGTCTGATCCTGAAAGCGGAGGGCAGATACGCCGATGCCGTCGATACGCTGTACCGCGCGGCCTGGGACTACGAGTACGCCTCGGCGGCCTATTTCCAGCTGGCGCAGATTTCGTCGCTCACGGGCGACAGCGGCCGGGCGCTTCAGGAGGCGCAGATGGCCGTCGCCTACAACGGCATGAACCTCGACGCGCGCAACCTGCTGACGACCCTGCTGCGCCGCTCCGGCCGGCAGGAGGAGGCCGTCCGGATCGCCGCCGATGTCTTGGCGTTCGATCCGCTCAACTACTACGCGACCTACGAACTGGTCCGCATGGGAAAACTCCCCGAGGAGACCTTCGCACGGCTGCTGCGCGGCGTGAGCGAATCCTATCTGGAACTGGCGCTCTACTACATGAACAACGGTTTCGGCGACGAGACGGACGACATCCTCGCCCGGAGCGAGTCGATCGCCCCCTATCCGACCGTGGAGTACTATCAGGCGTGGCGGGCCGACGCCCGGGGCGACCGGGCCGCCGCCGGGAAGCTCTTCGCCAAGGCCGAGGCCGGGAGCACGGATTACGTCTACCCGTTCCGGCTGGAGACGGTCGCCGTCTACGAAAAAGCCCTGGAATACATGCCCGCGAGCGCCAACACCTGGTATTATCTGGGCAACCTCTACTTCCAGAAGCAGCCCGCACGCGCCATGGAGTGCTGGAAAAAGGCCGTCGAGCTCCGTCCCGACTTCGCCATGACCCTGCGCAACCTCGGCTGGGGCAGCTTCTTCTTCGCCGGGGACTGTCCGGCAGCGGCCGAATGGTACCGCAAGGCGATCGAAGCGGACCGGGAGGGCAACGCCATCTTCCTGGCCGAGTGCGACGAGATTCTGGAACGCATGAACGCGCCGCTGCAAACCCGCTACGAACTCTTCGCCGGCCGGGAGGCGCTCTATGAAAAGCGCTACGACTCGGAGACGAAGGCCATCAAGCAACGCATTCTCCACGGCGAATACGAGGAGGTGCTCCGGCCGCTGCTCACGCGCTTTTACAGCCGCCGCGAGCACATCGAAGACCTGCACGACATCTATGTCGATGCCTGCCTGCTCTCGGGTCTCAAGGCCCGGAAGAACGGCGACGACCGCAAGGCGCTCGAATACATGCTGATGATGAACGAGTATCCCGAAAACCACGGATACGCCCATCTGGAGTACTACGCCCGCGACGCACAGGTTTACTACAACATCGGACTGGCCTACGAACGTGTCGGCGACCGGCGCAACGCCCGGAAATATTTCAAAATGGCGTCGCAGGTCGAAGTCCGGGACGCAGACGGCATCTACAACTACGAGAAAGCGCTCGCAATGAGGAAAATCGACCCCAAAGCCCCGGTCGGCGACATGCTCCGCAAGATCGTCGAGACCGGAGAGGCCGGCGTGACGGACTATGTTCAGCGCTTCTTCGAGAGCTTCGGCTACGGAGAGTATCCCGAGGATGTGAACGCGCGCGCCTACTACATGCAGGGCATCGGCCACAAGGCGCTGGGCGACGAAAGCCGGGCGGCGGAGTGCTTCCGGAAAGCCTTGGAACAGCGCAACGACCACCTCTGGGCCAACTACTACCTCGGAATGATCCGATGAAACCCTATCGTCCATGTTCAACCGCGGGGGCCGGCAGACCCGGCCCCCTCTTTACCCTTCCGACCCCATGAATCCACGTATCCTTTCCCTGCTCGCCGCCTGCATCCTGACGATCGGTCCGGCCGCCTCGCAAGCCGAAGAGAGACCGGTGCGCCTGCACACGCTCGACGAGATGAACACGGCCGCCGCGCCGCTGAACTCCCACGCAGGAGCGGAGCGGTACAGCGTGCTCGAATCGGTCCGCGCCTACCGGCAGCTGCTCCCGGCCGCGAAGCTGAAAACCGACCGGACGGCCATCTATCCGCGCATCAAACGCATGGCCGACGGACGCTACATTCTCTTCGTGCAGGGAGGGCAGATCGCCTCCCGCATCTACTACTGCACGAGCGACGACCTCCTGCACTGGAGCGACACGCGAATCCTGTTCGAACCCTACGCCGTCACGACCTCCGAGGGCAGCGACACGCGCTGCTTCTCGACCGTCGATGCCGTCGTGCTGGCCGACGGCGACCTGCTCGCCGCCTGCTCGTTCCGCGCCGCGAAGGGCTACAAACACAACGTCGGCTGCGGAATCATGCTCCGCAGAAGCCGCGACAACGGAGCCACCTGGTCCGACGAAGAGGTCATCTTCGAAGGCACCAACTGGGAACCCTATCTGCTCCAGCTGCCCGACGGACGCATTCAGTGCTACTTCACCGACTGCCTGCCCGCCACCCGCAATTCGGGGACCTCGGTGATCACCTCCACGGACAACGGCCGCACCTGGCACGGACACATGCGCGTCTGCCGGCAGTACAAGTACGACGACAAGGGCGTGCGGATCTTCACCGACCAGATGCCCTGCTTCCGCCTGCTCAACGACGGAAAGACGCTTTTCGGGTTCCTCGAAGCGCGTCTCGAACCCGACGGCCCGCAGGGCAGCAGCATCTACACGATGTCGGTCGTCCGCAACCGGGGATTCGACTGGCAGCCGCTCGGCGAGAACACGGCCGGTCCCGCGGACCGCGAAACGAATCTCTTCAAGGGGTGCGCCGGATACGTATCGACCTTCCCGTCGGGAGAGATCGTCGTTTCGTGCAACATCGACCGGCTGTTCAGCCTGAAAATCGGCGACAGCCGGGGCCGCGTCTTCAACGGACGGTCGTGGGACGAAGACTGGTACCGGCCCTTCGACGGCAAAGGCTTCTGGGGCAGTCTGGAACCGATGGACGCCCACCGCGTCATCGGCACGATGCACTGCGACGAAGGCATCCAGATCGGCGTCTTCTACCTCAACCACCGGATCGACGCCCCGAAAGCCCGCATCCGCCCCGACGGCGACGGCCGGGAGTGGCGCAGCGACCAGGCGCTCTTCATCGGCAGCGACTCCCCGGCCGAAACGATCTTCCGGGCCTGTCACGACGGCAAACGGCTCTACCTGCTGGCCGAACAGCTCGATCCGGCGTCGGCCGGAGGAGCGGAGATCAGGCTCTCCGTCGGGTACGGCGGGCGTCGCGTCGATCTGACCGTCGCTTCCGACGGTTCGGTCGTCAGCCCGATCCCCGGCATCCGCGGCGCCAGCCGTGCGGGCCTCACCCCTGCGGGCGTTCCGGGCCGCGCCACGGAGATCGCCGTGCCGCTCGCCGCATTGCAGGCCCGGCCGGGCGACACGCTGCGGTTCAATGCGACGGTTCGCAGCGGAGCGGTCGAAGACGGATTCACCGCCGCGATGGACGACCCCGAAACATGGATGCGCATCGAACTGAAATAACCGCAAAACGAAACAACCCATGAAACGCGAACTTTTCTATCTGTCGCTAGCCGCGGCCGGGTTCACCCATCCATCCGCGGTGTCCGCCGGGGAGAAGCCGAAGCAGAAACCCAACGTCATCATCGTCTTCGCCGACGATCTGGGGTGGGCCGAACTGGGGTGCTACGGCAACACGTTCAACGAAACGCCCGCACTCGACAGTCTGGCGCGGTGCGGCGTGCGATTCACCGACGCCTATGCCTCGGCGCCGATCTCCTCGCCGTCGCGCGCAGGACTGATTTCGGGCCGCTATCCGCTGCGCGACGGAATCACCGACTACATCAAACCGAACTCCCCGATCCACCTCGATCCGTCCCGCGCCGCGCTCCCCGAGGCATTGCGCCGCAACGGCTACCGCACGGGAATCATCGGCAAATGGCACCTCTCGGGATACAGGGCCAACGGGGCTCCCGTCGAACGGTATCCCGAGGAATACGGGTTCGAGGAGGTGATCCTTTCGGCCGAGGAGAGCATCGGCAACGGCACCTATTTCTATCCGTGGCACCACCTGAAGTCGGTGACCGAAGCCGAAGAACACGAATTCATCGTCGAACGCATGAACCGCGAGGCGCTCGGCTTCATCGAGCGGAACAGCGACCGGCCCTTTTTCCTCTATCTGAGCCACTACGCCGTGCACACGATGGTGCACGGCCAGCCCGAACTGGTGGATTATTTCCGCAGCAAGCCCGGATGCAGCCACAGCGCACCCTCCAAAAACAACCCCGAAAACGATCCTTACAAGAAATGGCCGGCGGATTATCTGGCCAAACCGCACAATCCGCACCTCGCCGCCCAGCTCAAAGTGATCGACGACGGGGTCGGGATGATCGTCGAAAAACTGAAAGAGCTGGGGATCGCCGACAATACGATCGTGATCTTCACGAGCGACAACGGCGGTTCTCCCCAGGTGACCGACAACGGGCCGCTGCGCGGCGGCAAGGGAACCCTTTACGAAGGCGGCACGCGCGAACCGATGATCGTCTGGCAGCCGGGGCGGATTTGCGGCGGACGGGTCTCGGAACTGCCGACCAACAATTACGACTTCTATCCGACGCTCTGCCAGCTGACCGGAACGCCGCTGCCCGAGGGATTCGAACCGGACGGGGCGAGCATCGCCGACGAACTGCTCGGCACCGGAAAGTGCGACGCCGAACGTCCGCTCTACTGGTATTTCAAGATACAGGGCCGAAAGAACGGCGGTCGCTGGTGCAGCTCGGTGCGGGCGGGCGACTGGAAACTGATCGAATTCCACGACACGGGGGAAAAGGAGCTTTACAACCTGCGCGAAGATCCCGGCGAAACCCGCAACCGGATCGGCGACGCCCCCGAACGGGCGGAACGCCTCGCAGAACAACTCGCCGACTGGCGCCGGGAAGCGGAAAAATAAAGCGCCGCAACCCCGATTTCTTCATAAAAAAACATTTGTCATGTATATCAAACAATTCAAACAATTTCAATGGCTCTTTTGGGTCGCCGCAGCCTCCATCGCCGTCTCGTGCGCCAAGTCGTCGGCTCCGGAAGAGGAGAATCCGGTGCCCCCGGCCCCGGTCCTCCGGTCTTTCGATCTCGGAAGGGTCGATTCGCTCAACAAGGTGTGCAATTATGCGTCGAGCGTCGTTTCCGGCGAAGACGGGTCTATGAAAATACTCCTCCTGAGAGACGACGAATCCATAGACATAACCCCGGAGGATCTGAAATCCGGCCTGAAAGTCGAGGACAAGGGCCGCTACTTCCTGTTTTCCAGGCCGGGGGGGGGTGAACCCGACGCGGTTCTCGGCAGCGACATCCCGATGCCCTACAATCCGCCCCTGCGCAGGATGGAAGAGGGCCGGACGCTCAATATTCTCTGTATCGGCAACAGCCTCACGGCCGACGCCGTGGAACATCTTCCGAGAATCCTGAAAGACATGGGAATCGGCAATGTCAATATCGACGTAATCTATCACGGAGGATGGTCGCTCCTGAACCACTGGAACAACTTCCGGGACACGAAATGCTCCCGCTACATCTACGAGGCGGGCAAGGACGACTGGACGGAGTTCGATCCGAATCTGCTGGATGACTGCGCGGCGGACGTTCTCGCGCTGCGGGAATACGACATCGTGACTTTGCAGGACGACACGAGGACCAATTGCAGCGGATGGTCCGAGGAGGGCCGGGCGGCTTTTCTCGAACTGGTCGATCACATACAGCATGCGCAACCGACGCACCGTCCGAGTATCGTCTACTTCGCCCCTCATTGTCCCGCCGCCAAGCTCTACGGCACCCATAACACCATTCTGTGGGAGCTCTTCGACGGAGACCAGGACAAATGCTACGCAGCGTTTCTCGCCCAAACGCGGGAAGCGACCTCCCGGACCCCCGTCGATCTGTTCTTCTCGAATGCGACCGCCGTGCAGAATCTCCGCACCTCGGAACTCAACGAGAACCACCCGCTCGACCTCAGCCGCGACGGGACCCATTCCGACTATGGAGTCACGCGCTTCTGCGAATCGGCCCTGTTCTTCCAGTCCATTCTGAAACCCGCTCTCGGGGCGGACATATCGGAGAGCCGCTATCTCTTCGGCAAAAGCGACGAAACCCCGGGCAAATGCTCGACCCCGGTCGATGACCGGACCCGGCCGATAGCGGTCGAAGCGGCCCTGAACGCCCTTAAAACGCCCTTCGAGATCACGAGGATGTCCGAAGAGAAGCCCCCCGTCGAGGGTTCGGTGAATTACGTCCTGAAACTTTGCGATTATCCGATCACGCTGGAAAATGCACCCGAAGACATCTGCACGATAAAAAAGGCCGGCGCTCCCCTCGGGCTCGACTGGGAAATTTCGGGAGAGGCCCATGACAAGTTCGTGATCACCAACGGCGCTGCCAACGGACGCTACAAGATCGGGGCCAACGCCGACTACGTGGACCCGTTCATCCTGAAAACGAACGGACTCGCGGGAAAGAAAATCTCGAAAGTTTCCGTCTGGATGTCGAGCGGAGTGAAGGACAAGCTCTCGCGCGTGTCCGTCAGCGTAGGGGACCGGGAGTATCTTCCCCTTACGGAGGCGGCCGTCAGCGTGACGGCCGTGAAGAACACGGGCTTCGAGTATTCGGCCGACTGCGGCGCGTCCACGGAAGGCGAGGTCAAGATAACGATCCGTTCGACCGCCGCATTCTACATCTACAAAATCTATATCGACTACGAGCAGGAGTAGCTTCCGCCCGCACGTCGAGAGACAAATCGAACGAAAAAGGTTCCTGCCGCACGGCAGGAACCTTTTCCGCATATCATTCCGAAGCATCAGCCCAGCTTCATCACGTCGTCGATGCCCATATCCTTATAGGTGGATTCGAGCTCCTCGCCGCGGTCCGAAATGACCAGCAGCTTGTCGCCCAGGTGCAGTTCCGTCTTGCCCTGCGGCACGAAGTACTCCCCCTTGCGGCAGACCATCATCACCAGCGTGTTTTCGGGCAGGGTGATCTCTTTGAGCGTGTGCCCGCTGTCGAGCATCGACTCGTTGACCTCGACCTCCGTGAGCACCGACTTCATATCCTCGTGCATGTTGACATCGAACGCCGACTCCCGCTCCTCGTAGGCCAGCCCCAGCAGGTTGGCCATGCCGCTCACGGTCGTTCCCTGCACCACGAGCGAAATGATCGTCGAGAGGAACACCACGTTGAACAGCAGCCCGGCCTGCTCGACATCCGCCATCATCGGATAGATGGCGAAGAGGATCGGCACGGCGCCGCGCAATCCCACCCACGAGATATAAAGCCGCGCCTTGGTGGTGAAGCGCCGGAAAGGCAGCAGGCACGCGAAGACCGTGACGGGACGCGCCACGAGGATCATGAACGCGCCGACGGCGCAACCCAGGATCAGCACCTCGGAACGGAACAGCTCGTCGCTGTTGACGAACAGTCCCAGCGTGAGGAACATCACGATCTGCATCAGCCAGGTGAAACCGTCGAAAAAGACCGTCAGCGACCGTTTCTGCGTCAATTTGTGATTGCCCACGACCAGACCCGCCAGATAGACGGCCAGATAGCCGTTGCCCCTGACGAGGTCGGTGAAGGCGAAGGCGAAGAAGATGAAAGCCAGCAGAAGCACCGAATAGAGCGAGTGGTTGGCGAGGTTGATCTTGTTGATCGTCCACACCGCCAGCCGGCCGATCAGGTAGCCCGACAGGGCGCCGACGATCATCTGGATCACGAAATAGACGATGCTCATGCCCATACCGACGCCGCCCGAGGTGTTCGTCACGATGCTGATCAGCAGGATCGTCATCATGTAGGCCATCGGGTCGTTCGAACCGCTCTCCAGCTCCAGCAGCGGGCGCAGGTGCTGTTTGAGTCCCTGTTTCTTGCTTCGCAGGATGGAGAACACCGACGCCGAGTCGGTCGAAGACATCGTGGAGGCGAGCAACAGGGCCAGCGGGAAGGAGATCTGCAATCCGATCCACGGTGCGATGAGCCACACGAAGCCCGCCAGCACCACGGCCGTCATCACCACCCCCACCGTGGCCAGCACGACGCCGGGCCCGATGATGGGCTTGATCTCCTGGAAGGAGGTATCCATACCGCCCGTGAAAAGGATGATGCAGAGGGCGATCATGCCCACGAACTGCGTCATATCGACCGAACGGTACGAGATGAAGTCCAGACCGAACAACATGCCCACTCCCAGAAAGAGCAGCAGCGCCGGGGCGCCGAAACGATAGGCGACCTTACCGGCCATCACCGCCACGAAGAGCAGCAAGGCTCCGACCAACACTACATTTTCACCACTGATGTCTATCATTCCGTATCTTTAATTTTTAACTGTTTGCATCTCGCGCCCGTCGGCAATGCGCAGTTCGGTCAGCGGCCTGTACTCCAGGTCGGCGTACTCGAACGCCTGCATGGCCGCGAAGCGGTTGTCGGGCGTCCGGTAAACGGCCACGGCCACGGCGGGCACCTGCGCGTGAGGCAGGGCGAAAAGCCGCTCCGCATCTCCCTGTGCGACGCACTCCCTGACCTCTGCGGCCAATCCGCGCTCGAAATAGAGCTCGTCGTAGCGCAGGTAACAACGCCCCGCACGGTAATAGGGCGCCCCTTCGGCGCTGAAAAACCGCGCCGCGAGGGTGATCATCCCCGCCAGCGCCAGCGATCCGCCAAGGAAAACCAGCGCCGAACGCATGTTGTTCGACAACTCTGCGCCGTAAACATGATTCAGAACCAACAAAACCACCCCCGCAACGAACAGTGCGGCAGGCAGCACGAGGGATTTGCGGCGTCGCACCACAACCTCCCCGGGCAAGGCGTACATCGCCTCGCATATTCTAATTTTATCCATATCTCTTTCATTATTTGACGTTTGCAACTCCGTTTTCCGGAACGGACGGAACCGTTCGGGGCATCCGGAACGCTAAATAATGAGCCGGCGCAGGCGGTAGACGTAATAGTCCACGGCATGCGGACCGACGGAGAGATCGTTGGATCGGTAGGTTGAAATAAGTTTGGCAACTCCCGTGCCGCCGCACGATGCGACGCAACGCAATGCAGCGCGTGCCGCCGTATGGAGACCTCCGCGCTGGAACATGGGTGCGGCCGGGGAGGCTTCTGCCTCCCGGAGAACACGGGGCTGGTTCAGGTCCGAATTGCAGATGCGTTCGCACAGCCATTGGTCGGCGGACGCATTGCCGCCCGAAAGCTCCGCCACGGGGGCCGTTCGGACGGTGCGCAAGCTCTCCCGGCTCTCCGAGAAGAGCAGGCAGCCCGCGAGGGCCAGCAATATGAAGAGCAGTTTGCGCATAGTTATTACGGAGAATCCGGTCTGATGCAAAGTTACGTTTTTTTCGGAAATGTCCGCGCCCCTGAGCGGAAAAGTTCACAAAAGGGACAAAATTATCCCGGCTAAGAGCCGGGTTTCAGGACGCGGACAGTCGCTCAAGCCGCTCTCCATCCGATTCTGCGCCCGCCCCCGGCTAAGAGCCGGGTTTTAGGACGCGGACAGCCTCTCAAGCCGCTTTCCATCCGATTCTGCGCCCGCCCCCGGCTAAGAACTGGAATTAAGGGGCGGCAACAGGTCATTCCGAGCGAACGAACGTGAGCGTGGGAATCCGATAGCAGTGTTGTAAGGCCACAACGTCCAGTCAGATTGCCACGGCATCTGTGATTCCTCGCAATGACGGCAAAAGCGCGGAACCGGACGGAGAGTGTTCTGAAACAACCGTCGCCCCCTGAAACCCGCTTCTTAAGCGGGTGATGCCTCGCAATGACGGCAAAAGCGCGGAACATAGACAGCCCGGTTTCTTTCTGCACCCGCTTTTGATTTCAGCTGCCATTTCCCGGTTTGCGATTATCCCCTCAGTCTTTTTGGCCAAGCTGATTATACGTCGTATTTCAACAGTTTCAGCAGGTCATCAACAGAAACATCCATCCTTTTGGAAACTTCTTCTAAAGTCATTCCGTTAGAGATGAATCTCTCTATGACCATTTTCATTTCTTCGCCGACTTCTATGAGATGTCCATCCAAATCGTAGAAGCGGATTACACGTTGTCCCCAATCATGTTCGATGACTCCACCTAAGAATGCGATTGCCGGATTGCCATTCAGTTTTTGCAGAAAGCCGTCAAAATCAGGCTCTTCAAAGGCGATTTCAACATTGTGAGGCTTTTTACAGACTTGTTCTTTGGGAATGCCAATGAGCCAATCGAAATCCTGCTGCAAAGCCAGACCGCAAGAGAACAAGACATTTCGTCCATAATCCTGGCAGACTTCCAACCCGAACAGGTCTTCGTAGAAACTTCGGGCTTTGTTTATATCCGACACGGATAAAACCGTACAACAATATCTCATAGTTTGTTTTTCCTGCGTTTGAGATCGGGATAAAATCGGCGCATCATCTCTTTCGTCTGTTCTACGGTCATATTTTGTCCCGGCCACTTGTTTATTTCATCGGTGAACTGGCGCAGGGGTCGATCATCTGCTCCATAGTCACGTCCTGCGCGAACCTGCCGTCCTTGCAGCAATAGATGCAATAATCCTCATTGGGGCTACCATCAGCATTCTGGTAATTATAATTACCAAATCAAAACTATTGGGGAATGAAGATGTAGGTGATCGTTCCTGTCTGCTTGGCGGGAGCCGTCTCGTCGATGTTGAACAGCGAAGACCGCGCCGCCCGCAACGCCGATTCGCGCATACATTCGTCGCCGCCCTCGACCACGCGCGCGCCGACGACCTTGCCGGCACGGTTCACTGTGACCGAGACCACCACGTCGCCGCCGCCTTCGCACAGGTAGGCCGGAACCTCCAGCCAACGCGACGTGCGGACGGGATTCGTCAGCGAAAAGGAGACCGTCACTCGGCCCTTGACCTTGCGGTCCTGATGCTCCGAACCGTCCTCCCTGCCGCGGCGCTCGCGGATGGCGCGCTCCTCGGCCAGCCCCTGCTCGTAAGCCTCGCGGTTGGCCTGCATCCGCGCCTCGGCCTCGGCCGCCGCCTGGTTCAGCGCCGCGGCGTTGGTTCCGCGGTCGTCCCGGAGCTTTTCGTTGAGGGCGTTCTCGTTCGACGCCTGGTTGCGGATGCTCCGCCAGTCGATCTCCTCCTGAGCCCGGCGCTCGCGCACCTCGCGTTCGAGACGCGCCTTCTCCTGCTCCAGCTCGGCGAGCGACTGCAAATCGACGTACATTCCCTGCTGGTGGGAGCGGGCCCCGACGACGATCTTCGACGACACGAAGACGATCATCAGCGCCAGATAGGCTATCAGCGTCACGCACAACCCGATACGATGGTCGTAAGCCCACGTTCCGGCATCTTCCCTGCGGTTGTCGAAAGGAAGCCGGAGCCGGGGCCGGCGGGGAGCCTGGGGTTTGCTGTTACGCGGATTTTCGGTCATTGCTGTCGTTCGGAATTTCGAGCAAAAATAAGGCTTTTTACCGAAATTTTTAATATATTTGCGCGAAATATACAAGAAATTCCGCTTATGTCTACCAAACAACAAACGCTGAAAGCCCCGATCTCGTTCACGGGCAAGGGCCTTCATTCGGGCGTGAAAGTAACCATGACCATCAATCCCGCCGAAGCCGGCACCGGCATCGTGTTCCGCCGCACCGACATCGAAGGGCAACCCGTAATTCCCGCCCTGTGCGACCATGTCGTCGATACCTCGCGCGGCACGACCATCGAAGCCGGCGGACACCGCGTCTCGACCATCGAGCACGTCATGTCGGCGCTCTGGACGCTGGGCGTGGACAACGCCGTCATAGATATCGACGCCCCCGAAACCCCGATCCTCGACGGATCGGCCCGCGAATACGCCCGGGCCATCGCCGAAACGGGACTGACGGACCAGGACGCCGAACGCACGTTCTACCACGTGACCGAAAAGATGGTCTACACGATCCCCGAAAAGGGCGTGGCGATCATCCTTTACCCCGACGACGAATTCTCCGTCTCGGTGCACGTGGACTACAACTCGAAGGTCATCGGCAACCAGTACGCCACCTTCAACCCCGGCGACGACTTCACGAACAAGATCGCACCCTGCCGCACGTTCGTCTTCCTGCACGAACTGGAGCCGCTGATGAAGATGAACCTCATCAAGGGCGGCGACCTCGACAACGCCATCGTGGTGGTCGAGAACCCCGTGCCCGACGAACAGCTGGAGCACCTCAAGAAGCTCTTCGACAAACCCGACATCGAGATCAAGTCGGGCTATCTGAACAACCTCGAACTGCGCTGCAACAACGAACTGGCGCGCCACAAGCTGCTGGACCTGCTGGGCGACTTCGCCCTGCTGGGCGTGCGGATCAAGGGCCGCGTGTGGGCCACCCGCCCGGGCCACTTCGCCAACACGGAGTTCATGAAGCAGCTCAAACACGCCATCCGCAAGGCCGGCGAAAAACCCCGCTTCACCTACGACTGCCGCAAACCGGCGCTGTACGACATCAACGACATCCGCCGCATGCTGCCCCACCGCCCGCCGTTCCTGCTGGTGGACCGCATCTTCCACCGCGACGAGACCGACGTGGCGGGCATCAAGAACGTGACGATGAACGAGCCCTTCTTCGTGGGCCACTTCCCCGAGGAGCCGGTGATGCCGGGCGTGCTGATCGTCGAGGCTATGGCGCAGTGCAGCGGCATTCTGGTGCTGGGCGGCGTGGAGGACCCCGAGAACTACTCGACCTACTTCATGAAGATCGACGGCGTGAAATTCAAACGCAAGGTCGTGCCGGGCGACACGCTGCAATTCGAAATCCACCTGCTGGAACCCATCCGCCGCGGCGTCGCCGTGGTCGAGGGCAAGGCGTTCGTCGGCGAGACGCTCGCCTGCGAGGCCGTGATGATGGCGCAGGTTGTCAAAAACAGAAAATAAGAGATGATAAGCAACCTTGCCTACGTCCACCCCGACGCGAAGATCGGGGCGAACGCCACGGTGGAGCCTTTCGCCTATATCGCCGGCGATGTCGTGATCGGCGACGACTGCTGGATCGGCCCCGGAGCCGTGATCCACGACGGCGCACGCATCGGCAACCGGTGCCGCATCCACACCGCCGCGTCGGTTTCGTGTCTGCCGCAGGACCTGAAATTCGCCGGTGAAATCACGACCTGCGAGATCGGCGACGACAACGACATCCGCGAATACGTCACGATCAGCCGCGGCACCGCCTCGACGGGAACCACGCGCATCGGTTCGAACAACCTGCTGATGGCCTACGTGCACGTGGGACACGATGTCGTCATCGGCAGCAACTGCGTGATCGCCAACCGCGTATCGCTCGCGGGCGAGGTTCACGTCGGCGACTGGGTGGTGATCGGAGGACACGCCGCCGTACACCAGTGGACCCACATCGGGGCGCACTCGATGATTCAGGGCGGCACCCTGCTGGGGCAGGACCTTCCGCCCTACGTCATCGTGCGCAACGACACGCTGCGCTTCGCGGGCATCAACAAGATCGGGCTTTCGCGCCGCGGCTTCACGCCCGAGCGCATCGCCGAGATCCACGACGCCTGCCGCATCCTCTTCCAGAGCGGCCTGAACTACCTGAACGGCTGCGACGAGGTCGAGAAGCAGATTCCGCAGAGCCCCGAACGCGACGCGCTGATCGAATTCATCCGCACCTCGAAACGCGGGATCATCAAACCCTACGAATCGAAATCGAAAGAGGAGTAAATTTTGCCTTTGAATATTGGTATATAGATTTTTTTTCGTATATTTGCGCTGTCGAAAGACAGAAGCAGGAGGTAAGGGGACGGTCAGTCCCCTTCTTTCATACTTAGGCACGAGCAATTATTATGACGGATACGAAAAAAATAATCGAAGCGGCGGAACGTCACCTGGAAGGCACGGACCTGTTCGTGGTGGAGTGCACCTCGACGCCGGGCAACGACATCGAACTGACGATCGACAGCGACACGTCGGTAGGCATCGACGCCTGCGCGGAACTGAGCCGCGCCATCGAGGCGGAACTCGACCGCGAGGAGGAGGATTTCTCGCTGACGGTCATGTCGGCCGGCATCGGCTCGGAACTCCGCAGCCTGCGCCAGTACCGCAAACTCGTCGGCCGGCCGGCGGAGGTGCTGCTCACGAACGGCGTCAAAATCCTGGCCAAGCTGGACGAGGCGACGGAGGAAGGCATCACCCTCTCCTACGAGGAGAAGCAGGCCGTCGAGGGCAAAAAGAAGAAACAACTGGTGACGGTCACCCGCACCTACCCTTTCTCCGAGGTCAAATGGACGAAGGAGTGGCTGGATTTCAAATAGTACGAAACTGAAAACAAGATAACGACACAATGGACAATCTCAATCTCATCAGCAACTTTGCCGAGTTCAAAGAGCTGAAGAACATCGACAAATCGACGATGATCGGCGTATTGGAGGACGTTTTCCGCCATGCGTTGCAGAAACAGTATGAAACAGACGAGAATTTCGATGTCATCATCAACCCCGAGAAGGGCGACCTCGAAATCTGGCGCAACCGCACGGTCGTCGAAGACGGCGCCGTCGAGAACCCCAACACGCAGATCGCCGTGTCGGAGGTGAAGGCCATCGACCCGACCTACGAAATCGGCGACGACTATGCCGATGAGATCAAATTGCAGTCGTTCGGACGCCGCGCCGTGCTGTCGCTGCGTCAGAACCTCGCATCGCGCATCCTCGATCTGGAAAAGGCCAGCCTCTACGAGAAATATTCGGAGAAGGTCGGCGAGATCGTCACGGGCGAGGTTTATCAGGTTTGGAAGAAAGAGGTGCTGATCCTCGACGACGAGGAAAACGAGCTGATCCTCCCCAAGGCCGAGCAGATCCCCAACGACTTCTACCGCAAGGGCGACACCATCAAGGCGATCGTCAAGTCGGTGGAGATGAACAACAACCAGCCGCGCATCATCCTGTCGCGCACGGCCAACCAGTTCCTCGAACGGCTGTTCGAACAGGAGGTTCCCGAGATTTTCGACGGGCTGATCACCATCAAGAAGATCGTCCGCATCCCGGGCGAGCGCGCCAAGGTCGCCGTGGAGTCCTACGACGAACGCATCGACCCGGTGGGAGCCTGCGTCGGCATGAAGGGTTCGCGCATCTATTCGATCGTCAAGGAGCTGCGCAACGAAAACATCGACGTTGTGAACTACACGGCCAACCCGTCGCTGATGATCCAGCGCTCGCTCAACCCCGCCAAGGTCTCCTCGATCACCATCGACGAGGAGAAGATGACCGCTTCGGTCTACCTCAAACCCGACCAGGTGTCGCTGGCCATCGGCAAGGGAGGTCTCAACATCCGCCTCTCGAAGATGCTCACCGGCTACGACATCGACGTTTACCGCGAAATCGAGGAGGAGGACGTGGCGCTGACCGAATTCGCCGACGAAATCGACGGATGGATCATCGAAGCCCTGAAAGCCGCCGGCTGCGACACCGCCAAGAGCGTGCTGGAACTGCCCGTCGAGGAGATCGCCGCCCGCGCCGATCTCGAAATGGAACAGGCGCAGAGGGTCGTCGAGATTCTGAAAGCCGAGTTCGAATAATCCAAACCGAAAAAAGAGAAACAGACAAAATATGGGTAACGAAAGAAAATTAAGGCTCATTCAGGTTGCAAAGGAGTTCAACGTCGGTCTGAACACGATCACGGACTTCCTGCAAAAGAAGGGCATCAAGAGCGACGGATCGCCCAACACGCTGGTCGATGCGGACACCTATGCCGTTTTGGAGAAGGAGTTCGGGGCGAACCGCAGCGCTGCCGGCGCACGCGACTCGATCCGTGAGCGCATCTCCCTGAAACAGACGACCATCACCCTCGAAGAAGCCAAAAAGCAGGAGCGTGAGGAAGAAAAGGAGGTCGTCATCAAAAGCAATGTCATCAGCGTAAAGGACGAGATCCAGCAGCCGAAATTCCTCGGCAAGATCGACCTTTCGCCCAAACCCAAGGCCAAGGCGGCCCCGGCTCCGCAGCCCAAGGCGGAGGAGGCTCCGAAGGCTCCCGAAGCGCCGAAAGCCGCTCCGGCACCCGAGGTGAAGGCCGAAGCTCCCGCCCCGGCTCCGCAGCCCAAGGCGGAGGAGGCCCCGAAAGCCCCCGAAGCGCCGAAAGCCGCTCCGGCACCCGAGGTGAAGGCCGAAACTCCCGCCCCGGCGCCGCAGCCCAAAGCGGAGGAGGCCCCGAAAGCCCCCGAGGCACCCCAACCCGCAGCCTCCGCACCGGAAGCTCCGAAGCCGGAGCCTCCGAAAGACAATATCTTCCGTCCGGAGACCGTGACCCTCACGGGTCCGCAGGTGCTCGGCACGATGGACGTGTCGGGCTTCGTCGCCGGCGGCAAGCACAAACGCAAACGGCTCCAAAAGGAAAAAGTGGATGTCAGCAAGGCCCCGAAGGGCAATGCGCAGGGCGGCGGCAACCGTCAGGGCCAGGGCGGGCAGAACAACCGTCCGGGCAGCCAGGGCCAGAACCGCAGCGGCCAGGGAGGACAGAACAACCAGCCCCGTCCGGGCGAAGGACGCCGCAACAAGGGCAAGAACGCCCCCAAACCGATCGTACGCCCCGAAGTGAGCGACGAAGAGGTATCGAAACAGGTAAAGGACACCCTGGCGCGTCTGACGGCCAAGGGTGCCAAGAGCAAGAGTGCGAAATACCGCAAGGACAAGCGCGAAGCCGTGGCCGAACGCATGAACGAGGAGTTCGAACGCGAGGCAATGGAGCGCAAGACGCTCAAGGTCACGGAATTCGTGACCGTCAGCGAGCTGGCCACGATGATGAACGTCGCGCCGACGGAGGTCATCATGGCCTGCATGAATCTCGGACTGATGGTGTCGATCAACCAGCGTCTCGACGCCGAAGCGCTCGTGGTCGTCGCCGAGGAGTTCGGCTACAAGACCGAATTCGTCTCAGTGGAGATTCAGGAGGCCATCGCCGACGACAGCGAGGACAAGGAGGAGGATCTGGTGCCGCGCCCGCCGATCGTGACGGTCATGGGACACGTCGATCACGGTAAAACCTCGCTGCTGGACAACATCCGCAAAACCAACGTCATCGAAGGCGAGGCCGGCGGCATCACCCAGCACATCGGCGCATACAGCGTGGTGCTGAACGGACAGAAGATCACGTTCCTCGACACCCCGGGCCACGAAGCCTTCACGGCCATGCGTGCGCGCGGCGCCGCCGTCACGGACGTTGCCATCATCATCGTCGCAGCCGACGACAACGTCATGCCGCAGACCATCGAGGCGATCAACCACGCGCAGGCCGCCGGCGTGCCGATGGTATTCGCCATCAACAAGATCGACAAACCCAACGCCAACCCCGACCACATCAAGGAGCAGCTCTCGCAGATGAACTACCTCGTAGAGTCGTGGGGCGGCAAATACCAGGACCAGGAGGTTTCGGCCAAGAAGGGCATCAACCTCGACAAACTGCTCGAAAAAGTGCTGCTGGAAGCCGAGATGCTCGACCTGAAAGCCAATCCCAACAAGAAAGCGCAGGGTACGGTCATCGAATCGACGCTCGACAAGGGCCGCGGCTACGTCTCGACGATCCTGGTGCAGAGCGGTACGCTCCGCGTCGGCGACGTGATCCTCTCGGGAACCTACACGGGCCGCGTGAAGGCGATGTTCAACGAGAACGGCAAGAAGGTGGAGACGGCAGGTCCCTCGACGCCCGTGCAGGTGCTCGGTCTGAACGGCGCCCCGCAGGCCGGCGACACGTTCAACGTCATGGACGACGACCGCTCGGCGCGCGAGATCGCCAACAAGCGCGAACAGCTGGCCCGCATGCAGGGCATCATGACCCAGAAGCACGTGACGCTCGACGAGATCGGCCGACGCATCGCCATCGGCTCGTTCAAGGAGCTGAACATCATCGTCAAGGGCGACGTGGACGGGTCGATCGAAGCCATGTCCGGATCGCTCATCAAGCTCTCGAAGGAGACCGTGCAGGTCAACGTCATCCACGCCGCCGTGGGTCAGATTTCCGAGTCCGACGTTCTGCTGGCCGCCGCTTCGAACGCCATCATCGTCGGCTTCCAGGTGCGTCCGTCGGCATCGGCGCGCAAGCTGGCCGAGAAGGAGGAGATCGAAATCCGCCTCTACTCGATCATCTACGACGCCATCAACGACATCAAGGACGCCATCGAAGGCATGTTGGAACCCGTGATGAAGGAGGAGATCGTGGCATCGGTCGAGGTGCTCGAAATCTTCAAGATCACGAAGGTCGGAACCGTCGCCGGATGTATGGTCCGCGAAGGCAAGCTGCAACGCTCGACCCCGATCCGCGTCATCCGCGACGGTATCGTGATCTACACGGGCAAACTGGGTTCGCTCAAACGCTTCAAGGACGACGTGAAGGAGGTCGTGGTCGGACAGGACTGCGGTCTGAACATCGAATCGTTCAACGACATCCGTGTCGGCGACATCGTCGAAGGCTACGAACAGGTAGAAGTGAAACGCAAGTAATCCATAAAACTAACTACTTACAATCCATTGGCAGTAATGACTACTAAACCCATCCATTTCACCACGCCCGAGGAGGCCGTCAAGGTCATCAAATCGGGTGACCACGTGCACCTGAGCTCGGTGGCATCGGCACCCCAGTGTCTGATCAACGCCATGTGCAAGCGCGGCGAGGCCGGCGAACTGAAAGACGTACACGTCCATCACCTCCACACCGAGGGTCCGGCGCCCTATGCCGATCCCAAATTCGAGGGCGTGTTCCAACTCGACTCGTTCTTCGTGGGCGCGAACGTCCGCAAGGTGACGCAGAGCGGCCATGCCGACTACATTCCGATCTTCCTGAGCGAAACGCAGAAGCTGTACCGCTGCGGCGCCGTTCCGTGCAACGTGGCGATGATTCAGGTCTGCCCGCCCGACAAGCACGGCTACGTGTCGCTGGGTACGTCGGTGGACGCTACGCTGGCCGCCGTGGAGTGCGCCGACCACGTGATCGCCGTGGTGAACAAGTACGTTCCCCGCGCCTTCGGTCAGGCGATGATCCCGATGTCGAAGATCGACATCTTCGTGCAGGACGACACCCCGCTGATCGAAGCCAAGTTCTCGGAGCCGAACGAGGTCGAAACGGCCATCGGACGGAACTGCGCGGCGCTGATCGAAGACGGCGCGACGTTGCAGATGGGTATCGGAGCCATTCCGAACGCCGTGCTCAGCCAGCTGGGAGGCCACAAGAATCTGGGTATCCACACCGAAATGTTCGCCGACGGCGTGCTGCCGCTGGTGGAGAAGGGCGTCATCAACGGCGAAGCCAAGAAGACCGACCCGGGCAAGATGGTTTCGACCTTCCTGATGGGTTCGCAGCGCGTCTACGACTTCATCGACGACAACCCGGGCGTGCTGATGATGGACGTGGGCTATACGAACGATCCCTACATCATTTCGCAGAACGACCGCTTCGTGGCCATCAACTCGGCCCTGCAAGTAGACCTGACGGGCCAGGTTTCGGCCGACTCGCTGGGCACGAAATTCTGGTCGGGCGTGGGCGGTCAGATCGACTTCGTTTACGGAGCTTCGCTCTCGAAGGGCGGCAAGGCCATCATCGCCATGCCTTCGATCACCAACAAGGGCGTATCGAAGATCTGCCCGACGCTGCTCGACGGCGCCGGCGTGGTGACGACCCGCAACCACATCCACTGGTTCGTGACGGAGTTCGGCGCCGTGGATCTCTACGGCAAGACCATGCAGGAGCGTGCTCGCCTGCTGATCAGCGTGGCGCACCCCTCGGCCCGCGAGGAGCTCGACCGGGCGGCTTTCGAGCGCTGGGGATCGCACCACCACTACATCAAGGGATACATGGGATAATCCCCGTACGCAAAAATTCGAAGCGTCCCCGTTTTCGGGGGCGCTTTTTTTACCTATAAAATCTGAACTACTCGTTTTTTCCGTATGTTTGGCTCCGCCTTAGATACTCCCGCTCGGCAATGATGTTCAAATAAAAATTTGACATTGCCCCCGCTTATTCGTATCTTTGCGCCGCCAAACATAATTTACACCATGAACAAACTTTTCTATCTGTTCGCAGCCGCACTCCTCGTTGCGGCATACCCGACGGGCGCTTCCGCCCAACTTAAAATCGGAGGTAAGAAACTCAATGCCGGAAAACTCCTCAGCGCCGGCAAAGACGTTGCCAAAGCCATCACGCTCAGCGACGACGACATCGCCCGTCTGAGCCGCGAATCGGTCGAGTGGATGGATGCCCACAACCCCGTGGCAGATGATTCGACGAGTTACGGCGCACGCCTCAAACGGCTTACCGAAGGCATCACCGAGGTCGATGGCCTGCCGCTCAACTTCAAGGTCTACCTCGTGGTGGATGTCAACGCTTTCGCCTGCGGAGACGGTTCGATCCGGGTTTTCGCAGCCCTGATGGACCTGATGGACGACGACGAACTGATGTCGATCATCGGCCATGAAATCGGCCACGTGGTGCACGCCGACACGAAACACGCGATGAAAAACGCCTACCTCGCCTCCGCAGCGCGCAACGCCGCCGGAGCTGCCGAAGGCAGCGCGCTGGCCAAGCTCAGCGACTCGCAGCTGGGCGAGGTCGTAACGGCCTTCACCGATGCGCAGTTCTCGCAGAAACAGGAGTATGCCGCCGACGAATACGGCTTCGAGTTCGCCGTGAAACACGGTTTCAGCCCCTACGGCATGAGCAATTCGCTCAACAAGCTGGTCGAACTGTCCAAAGGCGCCAAAGCCTCCACGGTGCAGAAAATGTTCTCCTCGCACCCCGACAGCGAAAAACGCGCGGCCCGCATGAAAGAGAAAGCCGACGCTTACACCGCCGCACAACAATAATTCAGCGGCGATTCCGCACAGCCGCCCCTACTTTACAAAAACATCCGGACAATTCCGGATGTTTTTTCGTATACAGATTCTCAATCACCTATTTCAACGGCTGGCAGCCGGGGCAATAGTAGACGGCACCGCCCAGATAAGCCTCCTTCACGATCGGTCCGCCGCAAACCGGGCACGGCTCCGCGCAGGTGTTGCGCGAAAGTTGTACGGCATATCCGCCCGGTTTCCCGAAGAGGTCCTTCTCGGTATCGCGCCCGCCGCGGTCGGTCATCTCCCGCAGCACGCTTTTCAGCGTCCTGAAAAGCCGCTCCGCATCGGCATCCCCCAGCGTGGCGAGTTTGCGTTTGGGATGAATCCCCGCCCGGAACAGAATATCCTGCAAAACTCCGTTCCCGAGCCCCGGAATCCGTTGTTCCGTGGCCAGAAATGCCTTTGCCGAGAGGCTCTGCTTCGACGCGGCCCAAAGCCGGCTGAAATAACCGGCGTCGAACCGCTCCTCCAGCGGTGAACATTTCGTCCGGGCACCTTGGTAATACGGGTTATCCGACTCGCCCGGAAAGGCATTGATCCCGCCGTACATCGCCACCGTACACACCAAAAAACTCCCGTCATCGAGGGTAACGAGCAACTGGTATTTCGCCGGAATCGGGTCCTCGCATCCGTAAAGCCGCAGGATCACGCCGTCCGAAAGAGCCAAGTGCATGTCGTTCTCCAACAGCACATCGACAAATGCCCCGCAACCCTCAGCCCCGACAATCTTCCGACCGGTCAGCAGCATCGGATATTCGAGCGGATCACCCGTATACCAGGTGAATTTATGGGGATGCGTGGCGTTGAACACACCGGTAACGGTACGGCCAGCCAGCGTTTCGCGGACTTGCCGCGCCACGGTCTGCGATTCGGGAATTTCGATCATCGTCTGAAAATTCAAAATATACATCCGTCCCGGTGAACCTCACAATCATAGGTCAGGACAGCGGCCTCGGCCGTCAACTGCACAATCGGACCGATCATCCATCGGTCCAATATAGCAAGAATAACCCGATTCCCCAATCTCCGGGCATCAAAAGAAAACAAGTCCCCCTTCTCAACGTTGCGATTAAGCGAGGAGAAAGCCAAACTTGTTTGCTCTGCCGGACATGAGCAACGAAAAGGAACTTAAAGGGGATGGAATTGTCAATATATAATCGGCGGCACCGCCTTCAAGACCAGAGATGATTACATCCCGGGATAAAAACAGCCAGAGCCCGATATAAACACAAAAAAAGACCAACCTTAAAAAGGCTGGTCTTGAAGAGGCGGCTACCTACTCTCCCACGGGAAAACCGCAGTACCATCGGCGTTAGTGAGCTTAACTTCTCTGTTC